>DATGXM010000001.1:0-1544 GCA_035298985.1 Azonexus sp.
AGCCCGTTGCTGCACCAGCTGCTCGGCATCTTCCTGCCGCTGATCACGACCAACTGCGCGGTGCTCGGCGTCGCGCTGCTGCTGGTCGAAGGGCAGATGGGCTTCCTCGCCGCGACGATGTTCGCCTTCGCCTCGTCGGTCGGCTACAGCCTGGTCATGATCATTTTCGCCGGTCTGCGCGAGCGTATCGCGCTGGCCGAGGTGCCGCGCCTGTTCGCCGGTCCCCCCATCGCCTTCGTCGTCGCCGGCATGCTGGCCATGGCCTTCATGGGGTTCTCGGGCATCGCCACCAGCTGATCATTCAAATATTCGCAGGAAGGAGAATCATCATGTTGATGTCGGTTGGAAGCTTGGCCACGATGGGTCTGGCCCTGGGCAGCGTCCTGGGCATCGCCTCGCGCTACCTGGCCGTCGAGGCCGACCCGATCGAGGCCGAATTGCAGGCCATGCTACCCGGCTCGCAATGCGGGCAGTGCGGCTACGTCGGCTGCGCGCAGGCGGCGGCCGCGCTGGCCAAGGGCGAAGCGCCGGTCACCCTGTGCCCGCCGGGCGGCAAGGCGACTGTGGAGGCGCTCGCCGCACGCCTTGGCGTCAAGGTCGATCTGTCGGCGGTGGTCGATACCGGCCCGCGCATCGCCGAAGTCACCGAGGAAATCTGCATCGGCTGCTGCCGCTGCATGAAGGTGTGCCCGACCGACGCCATCATCGGCGCCGCCAAGCAGATCCACAACGTCATCCGCGAGGCATGCACCGGCTGCTCGTCCTGCATCGATGTCTGCCCGACCGAAGCCCTGGGCATGGCGCCCATCCCGGTCACGCTGCAACACTGGACCTGGCCCAAGCCGATGTCGGCTGCGGCCCACGTCTGAGGAGTTCACCATGGGATTTCTCGACCGTTTCCTGAAGACGCCGAACTGGGGCGTGCATCCGGAAGACCACAAGCGACCGGCGGCCGACGTGGCGCTGCGCATCCTGCCGACCCCGGAGCGCGTCTATATGCCGCTGAGCCAGCACGTCGGCGGCGCTGCCCGGCCGGTGGTGCTGGTCGGCCAGAAGGTGCTCAAGGGGCAGCTGGTGGCCGAAGCCCAGGGCAACATCTCGGCGCCCATCCATGCGCCGGTGTCCGGCACGGTGAGCGCCATCGGCGACGTCACCGCGCCGCATCCGTCGGGCCTGCCGTTCAAGGCGATCACCATCGACTCCGATGGCCTGGACCGCTGGATCGACACCGGTGTGCTGGTCGATCCCTTCGCCGCCGCACCCGAGGAAATCGCCAAGCTGGCCGCCCAGGCCGGCGTCGTCGGCCTCGGTGGCGCGACCTTCCCGTCGGCCGTCAAATTCGCCCTCGGCAAGCGCCTCAAGGTCGGCACGCTGATCGTCAATGGCGGCGAGTGCGAACCCTACCTGTCGAGCGACGACCGCATCATGCGCGACTTCGCCCATCAGGTGGTCGATGGCGCCCGGCTGGTCATGCACGCTATCGGCGCCGGCGAGGCGCTGGTCGGCATCGAGGACAACAAGCCGGAAGCCATCGCCGCCATGCG
>DATGXM010000002.1:0-1693 GCA_035298985.1 Azonexus sp.
GGGTCGCCCGCCTGCAAAGCATCTCGCGCACCGCGGAGAAGCTGTTCCTGACGCAGTCCGCGGTTTCCAGCCGGATCAGCGCGCTGGAGGAGGAATTGGGCGCACCGCTGATCGACCGCCGCGACCGGGTATTCCGCCTGACCAATGCCGGCAACCGTTTTCTCGACTACGCCGAGCGCTTGCTGGCGCTACAGCTCGATCTCAAGCGCGAACTCGGCACCCCGGAACAGTTGCCCTTGTCGCTGCGCGTCGGCGGCATCGAGACGGTGCTCCATACCTGGCTCATTCCGCTGATGGAATCGCTGAAGGGCGAGTACCCGAAAATCGAGTTCGAACTCAATGTCGAAATGACCCATGTACTGAACGAACAGGTCCGCCGCGGCGGCCTCGATCTGGTTTTCTCGGCCGCGCCGGCCATCGGCCAGGGCATCGCCAACGAGGCCCTGGCGCCCATGGAAATGACCCTGGTCGGGCCGAAGAGCCTGGACGAAACGGTGCCGCTGAGCATCGCGGCGCTGCTCGATACCGAACTGCTGACCTTCCAGCGCGGCTCGCAGCCCCATGTCGCCCTGCTCGAATCGCTGGGCAACGTCGGGATCAGCGACAAGCGGGTGCATACCATTTCGTCCATCTCGGCCCTGGTCAAGCTGGTGGAAAGCGGCTTCGGCCTGGCCACCCTGCCCCGCGCGGCGGCCCTCGAGCTCCAGAAGGTCCACCACATCACGCTGCTCGCCAGCGAACTGCCGCTCCAGCCCCTGCCGCTCTACGCCAATTACTGGAGCAATCCCGGCTCGCCCGAACTGGACGAAGCCATCGCCCGGGCGCTGGCCTTCGCCAAGGCCAAGGCCTAGCGCGCGGCCCGGATCGAACCGCCGTCACCCATCACACCAAACGCCATGTCGCCCGCCCTGACCATCCCGCCCGCCGAAATCGAATTCACCGCCATCCGCGCCCAGGGCGCCGGCGGCCAGAACGTCAACAAGGTGTCAAATGCCGCTCACCTGCGCTTCGACATCCCCGCGTCGTCGCTGCCGCCGGAAATCAAGGAACGCCTGCTCAAGCTGGGCGATCAGCGGATCAGCAAGGACGGCGTGGTGATCATCAAGGCGCAGGAATTCCGCAGCCTGGACAAGAACCGCGCCGAAGCGCTGCGCCGGCTGGAACTGCTGGTCAATAGCGTCGCCGTGCTGCCGCGCAAACGGCGGCCGACCAAGCCGACGCACGGCTCGGTCAAGCGACGGCTGGAACAGAAGGGACGGCGGGCGGAGATAAAGGCGGGACGGCGGTCTACCGCCGACTGAGCGGCACCGCCGCGCCGGTCAGTTGATGTCGGGCGCTATCCCAGCGGCGCTACGACGCCGCGGGCGTCGCCGTTCCCCGCCACGCCGCCAGGGCCTGCAAACCTTGCTCTAGTGTCGAAAAATGTTGCACGCCATCGGGTGGCGACAAGCGTTCGACTCCGGCGCCGCCCACCCACAGGCCGGTCGTCGACGGCAGCAGTTGCCTGAGCTGCAGCAGCAATTCGGGAATCCGGCGCGCCGGGAAGGCCGACGAAAAAGACAGGCAGACGAGGTCCACCCGGTGCGCCACCGCGGCATGGCCGATCTCGATCAGCGGCGTCTGTGAACCGAGCGATATGCACTCGGCGCCTTCCAGCGTGAATAGCGCCTCGACCATCAGCAAGCCGAGGAAA
>DATGXM010000003.1:0-2520 GCA_035298985.1 Azonexus sp.
CGCCGGCCCTTCGTTCATTTATTCTGGTGACAGATCTCAGCTGTCCAGGAAGCTTCTGAGCTTGCGGCTCCGGCTCGGGTGCCGGAGCTTGCGCAGCGCCTTCGCCTCGATCTGGCGGATACGTTCGCGAGTGACCGAGAACTGCTGGCCGACTTCTTCGAGCGTGTGGTCGGTGTTCATGCCGATGCCGAAGCGCATGCGCAGCACGCGTTCTTCGCGCGGGGTCAGCGAAGCGAGAACGCGGGTCGTCGTCTCGCGCAGGTTCGCCTGGATGGCGGCGTCGATCGGCAGAAGCGCGTTCTTGTCTTCGATGAAGTCGCCGAGGTGGCTGTCTTCTTCATCACCGACCGGCGTTTCGAGCGAGATCGGCTCCTTGGCGATTTTCAGAACCTTGCGCACCTTTTCGAGCGGCATGGCGAGCTTTTCGGCCAGTTCTTCCGGCGTTGGCTCGCGGCCGATTTCGTGCAGCATCTGACGGGATGTGCGGACAAGCTTGTTGATCGTTTCGATCATATGCACCGGGATACGGATCGTGCGGGCCTGGTCAGCGATCGAACGGGTGATCGCCTGCCGGATCCACCATGTCGCATAGGTGGAGAACTTGTAGCCGCGGCGATACTCGAACTTGTCGACCGCCTTCATCAGGCCGATGTTGCCTTCCTGGATCAGGTCGAGGAACTGCAGGCCGCGGTTGGTGTATTTCTTGGCGATCGAGATCACGAGACGCAAGTTGGCCTCGGTCATTTCGCGCTTGGCGCGGCGGGCCTTGGCTTCGCCGGTGGACATCTGCTTGTTGATGTCCTTCAGTTCCTTCAGCGAGATGCCGATGCGGTCCTGCAGGGCGAGCAGCTTCTTCTGTTCTTCCTTGATGTCCGGTGCGTTGCGGGTCAGGATGGCGACGTAGGTCTTGGGGGCGGCGGCGATTTCGGCGTCGGCCCAGTCAAGATTGATTTCGTTGCCCGGGAAGGACTGGATGAAGTGCGGGCGCGGCATCTTGACGCGGTCCACGCAGATTTGCTGGATTTTGCGCTCGCAGCCGCGAACCTGCTCGACCATGCCGCGCACGCTGTCGCACAGGCGCTCGATGGAACGCGAGGTGAAGCGGATGTTCATCAGCTCGTCGGACAGTTGCTGCAGCAGCTTGAGGTAGGCCTTGTCCTGCGAACCCTTGCTCGACAGCGCCTTCTGCATCTTGGCGTGGATGCCCTTGATGGTCTTGAAGCGCTCGAGGGCATCGGTCTTCAGCTGCAGCAGGGAAGCCGCAGCGGCACCGCCGCCACCGCCTTCGCCATCTTCGTCGTCGTCTTCTTCGTCGTCTTCTTCCTCGGCTTCCGGCATTTCGGCGGCCGGGGCTTCCTCGACGGCGTTCGGGTCGATCAGGCCATCGACCAGTTCGTCGATGCGCATTTCATCGGATTCGACCTTGGCGGCCATGTCGAGGATGTCGACGATGGTGGTCGGGCAGGCGGAAATCGCCTGGATCATGTGCTTGAGGCCTTCCTCGATGCGCTTGGCGATCTCGATTTCGCCTTCGCGGGTGAGGAGTTCGACCGAGCCCATTTCACGCATGTACATGCGGACCGGGTCGGTGGTACGGCCGAATTCGGAATCGACGGTGGACAGCGCCTGTTCGGCCTGCGCTTCGACTTCCTCGTCGTCGGCGGCGGCCACGGCATTGTCGGACATCAGCAGGTCTTCGGCAGCCGGGGCTTCGTCGAAGACCTGGATGCTCATTTCGCTGAAGGTCGAGATGATCGCTTCGATGGATTCGGCATCGACCACGTCGTCAGGCAGGTGGTCGTTGATTTCCGCGTAGGTCAGGTAACCGCGCTCCTTGCCCAGCTTGATCAGGGCTTTGAGGCGCATCTTGCGCGCTTCGGCATCGAGCGGTTCCGGAGTTTCGGCCATCTGGCCCTGCAGCAGCGCCTTTTCGGCGGCCTTTTCCTTGGCCTTGCTGGTGCGAGCCTTCGGGGCTTCCTTAGCGGTGTCTTTTGCCTTAGCCATGAACGCGATCCATAGAATTCGAGAAAACCGTAGATTTTACCACAACTTAGCTGCGATTAGCCTTGGTGGTGAGGAACTGGATATAGGCCTGTTTTTCCGCGGCGCTCAGGCCGGCCACGCCGAACTGCTGGGCCTTCATCTGCAGTTCGTCAAACGCCCGCTTTTCACCGCCTTCCTGCAGCCTTTCCAGGGTATCCCGGAATTCGGTGTCCGCGCCTTCTTCGTCAAACGGCAGACCAAGAAGTTCCGACGCCGCATGTTCGATGATGCTCTCTTCCGGCAGGCCGCGCAGTTGTTCGCGCAAAACCGGGTAGCTGGCCACTTCCTGGCTGGCTGAAACGAGCTGATGCAGACGGGCCAGGGCAGGGCGTTCCGGGGTGTCGGGGAGTAGCGCGACCGGCACGCGGCGGGCCAGTTGCGGCTTGTGCAGCACGATGCGCAGCAGGTTGCGGGTCAACGACGGCGCGGTGCGCTTGGCACGCGCCGGCGGGGCCGGCGTGTAGGACTTCAGCTCGC
>DATGXM010000004.1:0-2226 GCA_035298985.1 Azonexus sp.
CGCCGTTGGCAGCGAAGCGAAAGCCTTGCCCTTCGAGCGCGTGGCGTCGCTGGGCGAACTGGAAACTCGGGTCGCCGCCGCCGGCAAGCCCGTGATGCTCGATTTCTATGCCGACTGGTGCGTCTCGTGCAAGGAAATGGAGAAATTCACCTTTGCCGACCGCGCCATCCAGGCCAAGCTGGCCGGCTATACGCTGCTGCAGGCCGATGTGACGGCCAATTCGGCCGACGACAAGGCCTTGCTGGCGCGCTTCGGCCTGTTCGGCCCGCCCGGCATCATTTTCTTCGACCCCAAGGGCCAGGAAATCAAGTCGGTGCGCGTCGTCGGCTTCCAGGACGCCGCCCAATTCGCCAAAACGCTGCAGAAAACCGGCGCTACCGGCTAAATTTCCTGGGCTGGGGCGTGCTGCAGCGTGTGGCGCAAGCCGGCAACGCCGAACAGCACACCGACTGTAGCGCCGGCCAGCACATCGAATACCACGTGCTGGCGGGTGGCGACGGTGGACCACAGGATGGCCAGGCACTGCAGCCAGTTCAGCCAGCGCACGGCCGCCGGGGCGCCGACGTGTTCGAATATCCGCGCCAGCCAGACAGCGGCAAACACCGCCGACGCGACGTGCAGGGAAGGGCAGGCATTGCCGCCGGTGTCGACGTCCTTGATCACCGCCATTTCCGGGTACAGTCGCCAATCGACGCCGGCCGCCGGCACGCCGGTCGGCAGCAGCCAGAAAATGCCCAGGCAGAGCAGGCACATCGCCGCCATCCACACCCCGAACCGCAGCATGGCCCGCATGTCCTTCATGAAGGCGATGGGCAGCGAGGCATAGACCCACAGCGAGGCGTAGAACGGAAAGGCCAGCGAGGTGACGGGGATCGCCGTGTCGAGCCAGGTCAGTGGCATCACGGTGACCGGAAACAGCGGGTTGCGCAGGACCGCGAAATAGGCCCAGAAGAAAAGCATCATGAAAGCCGCCGTACCCAGCGCCTTGAGCGGCCACAGGGTGTACATCCGGGCGACGATCTGTCGATACCAGGGCGATTCGTGGAACGGGTGCATCAATGGCTCAGCGGCTGACGGAAAAGGAAAAATGCGGCGACATGGTAACAAATCGGGCATCCGCCGCACGGTCCCTTTGCCGAAATGCAGTATGCCCGGGCAAGTCTTTGGAAAACATGGGCTTTCGGCTAAAATCGCCAACCTATGGATTCCATCGGCCTGATTCGCGAATTTCTCAAAGACCGCCTTGGCGTCGAACCGGACACGGTCGTGCCGGAAGCGCCCTTGGCTGACCTCGGCGTCGACTCCCTGATGATGCTTGAACTGATGTTCGAATTCGAAGATCGCTTCAGCATCAAGCTGTCCAGCGACCTGAAGACCCCCCAGACCGTCGGCGAAATGGTGTCGATGATGGACGGGCTGATCGCCAGCCAGAAGAGCTGATCCATGGCGCAACGGCGGGTTGCAATCACTGGCCTCGGGCTGGTCAGTCCCTATGGCGGCGACCTCGCCGACTTCTTCGCCCGCCTGAGCGCCGGCGAGTCGGCCATCCGCTACCTGCTGACCGACGACCTGCCGCGCCCGCTGTCCATTCCCTTCGTCAGCTGTCCTGCCTTCGACCCGGATGCCGCCCTCGGCAAGCCGCTGGCCTCGATGATGGACCGCTTCGCCCAGCTCGGCATGGCCGCCGCTTTCGGCGCCTGGGACGATGCCGGCCTGCCGCGCCAGGCCGACGGCGAATCGCGCGACTCTTGGGGCGTGTCCTGGGGCACCGCGCTGGGCGGCACGCTGGCCTATGAAAAGGGCTACCGCGAACTGTGGCAGAAGGGCCGCGAGCGACTGTCGCCGCTGGCCGTGGTGCTCGGCATGAACAACGCGGCCAACGCGCACATTTCCATCCAGCTTGGCTTGGGCGGCATCAGCCAGAGCCATACCGTGGCCTGCGCCTCGTCGGCCATCGCCATCGGCGAGGCTTTCCGCCGCGTCCGTTCGGGCGAAGCGACGATCATGGTCACCGGCGGTTCCGACGTGCCGCAGGCCTACGGCGTCGCCCGCGCCTGGGAAGCGCTGCGCGTCATGGCACCGGGCGATGCCAACACTTCGCCGGCCGCCTGCCGGCCGTTCGCCGCCGACCGCCGCGGCCTGGTGCTGGGCGAGGGCGGTGCCGCCCTGGTCCTCGAGGACTGGGAGCATGCCGTCGCCCGTGGCGCCCGCATCCACGGCGAAATG
>DATGXM010000005.1:0-7247 GCA_035298985.1 Azonexus sp.
TTCGCCTGTACCGCGGTGTGACCGTAATCAGTCGATTCATCGGCGATCAACGAGACATCATGCCACATGGGATGGCCGTCCTTCCGCCAATAACAGTTCAGCGACCAGCGCGGCAGTTGCTCGCCGGGATACCACTTGCCCTGGCCGAAATGCATCAGGCCGTTGGGGGCATATTTTTCGCGCAGGCGATGGAACAGCTCGGCCGCGTAGAAACGCTTGGTCGGGCCGAGGGCCGCGGTGTTCCACTCGGCGCCATCCGGATCGTCGCTGGCCACGAAGGTTGGCTCGCCGCCCTGGGTCAGCCGCACGTCCATGGCCTGCAGCCTGGCGTCGATGGCATGGCCGAGGCCTTCGATCTCGCCCCACTGTTCGTCGCTATAGGGCTTGGTGACGCGCGGCGCCTCCCAGACGCGGGTGACCTGCATGTGATGGGCGAATTCGGTCTCGCACGCGTCGATGCCGCCGGTGACCGGGGCCGCCGACGCCGGTTCCGGCGTACAGGCGAGCGGGATGTGGCCTTCGCCGGCGAACAGGCCGGAAGTCGGGTCGAGTCCGACCCAGCCGGCGCCCGGCAGATAGACCTCGGCCCAGGCATGCAGGTCGGTGAAGTCGGCGTCCGGGCCGGACGGGCCGTCGAGGGCCTTGACGTCGGGCGTCAGCTGGATCAGGTAGCCGGAGACGAAACGCGCGGCGAGGCCCAGATGGCGCAGGATCTGCACCAGCAGCCAGGCCGAATCGCGGCAGGACCCGGTTTTCTTGGTCAGCGTTTCCTCGGGCGTCTGCACCCCCGGCTCCATCCGGATGGTGTAGCCGATTTCCTGCTGCACCTGAGCATTGAGGGCGACCAGGAAATCGACGCTGCGCTTCTTGTGACGCGAGATGCCGGCCACGTAGGCGTCGAAGCGCTTGCCGCCGGGCACCTTGACCAGATAGGGCGTCAACTCGTGACGCTGCCAGTCCTCGTAGGCGAAAGGGAATTCCTCGGCATGCGGCTCGAGGAAGAAGTCGAAGGGGTTGATGACCGACATCTCGGCGACCAGATCGACCTCGAAGCGGAACTGGCGCGTCTTTTCCGGGAAGACCAGGCGGGCCAGGTAGTTGCCCTGCGGGTCCTGCTGCCAGTTGATGAAATGGGCTTCCGGCGTGGCCCTCAGCGAATACGACAGGATGCGGGTCCGCGCATGCGGACATGGCCGCAGGCGGATGATCTGCGGCCCGAGGTTGACCAGGCGGTCGTAGGAGTAATGCGTGACGTGGTTGAGGGCAACGTGGATGGACACGGGTTAGCTCCGGGAAGATGGTTGAGAGCGTAAAAGCAAGACGCGAACCAGCCCGTAAACCCCGATATCGGCATGGCATGAGCCGTCCGGCGCACCCAATGCAAGCCTGATGTGGACCGCGGTGCACCAACATGGGGCATGCATATGCCGTGTGTTAAGGCAGCTCGCCATGACCAGCCGAAAACTAATTTTGCTGCAGTGCACAATTTTTTCAGAAAGTGCTCTATACTGCATCCTGAACACATCGATTACCCCTCTTTCCAGGAGACAGCCATGTCCATCAACACCGAACAATTCACCGCCGCCAACAAGGCCACCGTCGACTCCCTGCTGGCTGTCGCCAACACCGCCCTGGCCTCGGCCGAGCGCATCGCCGCCCTGAACCTGAACGCTGCCCGCAGCGCGCTGGAAGACACCGCTTCCGGCGTCCAGTCCGTGCTGTCCGCCAAGGACCCGCAAGCCGCTCTCGCCGCCCAGAAGGCCCTGGCCCAACCGGCGGTTGAAAAGGCCGTCGCCTACGGCAAGTCGGTCTACGAAATCACCAGCCAGACCCAGCAGGAACTGGCCAAGATGGTCGAAGCCCAGTTCGGCGACTTCCAGAAGTCCGTTGCCGGCCTGGTCGACCTGGCTGCCAAGTCCGCTCCCGCCGGCTCCGAAGGCGCCGTTGCTGCCATCCAGAACGCCATCGCCGCTGCCAACTCGGCTTTCGGCAACATGAACGCCGTCGCCAAGCAATTCGCCGACGCCACGCAAGCCAACATCGCCGCGATGACCAAGCAAGTTCGCTAAATCGCTGCCGTCAGGCAAAATGCGAGGCCCTGCGCAGTCGGCAGGGCCTTTTTACTGTCCGAACCACAACGAGCCATCGAGTCGAATGGAGAACACATGTCTGATCAGGACATCGACCAACAAGCCGAACGCATGCTGGAAGCAGCCCTCGGCGGCATGACGCCGCACCAGGCCCTGCTCGCATCGTCGCGCGCCGACAGCGCCGATGTGGCCGCGCGGGCCGCCGCCATCGCCAAAAACCGCGAACGGGCGCTCAAACTGCTGGCCGCCCTGGAAAAAACGCTGGACTGACAGGAAACCCGGAAAGTCGGCATTTCCGCCCCCTCCCTTGCGCTAGCGGCGAGGCGCACTCCCCCAGTCGCTGCCAAAAATATCCGCCGCTATTCCTCCCCCTGCGTAGGAAAACAGGCAACCAAACTCCTGGCTCGCAGTCGAAGCGAATTGACGGGCGTTGACGGATGCCGGCCTGGCACCTAGCGTGAACTTGGGGTGCAGGCTCGACCTACCGAGTCTGTGCCTGCCATTTTGACGAAGTCCGGCACAAGGGATTTTGGTGAGCAGCAACCCGGCGGATGCAATGCAGTGCGGCGAGAACGGCCAGCTGTCAGGGGCGTGTGGGAATGCTCACGCCAAAGGTCCGGAACACCACATTTCGCTGCGTACCAGCCTGATCATGCTGGTGCTGGTTTGCATATTGCCCGGTGTGGCTTTCTGCACCTACCTCGTTTACGCCAATTACCAGCTGGAAAAGCAAAAAGTCACCCGGGAGACCGAACTGCTCGCCGGCCAGATCCTTGCCGAACTGGATCGCGAGCTGTCGGCCATGGAATCCGGGCTGCGCGTGCTGGCTACTTCCGACTCGCTGAAAAGTGGCGATCTGCAACGCTTCCACCAGATCGCACGCGCTGCGCTGAAATCGCAGATGGCCTACAACTACGTCCTGATCGACCGCCAGGGCCGCCAAGTCGTCAACACCCTGCGCCCGTCGTGGGCGGTATTGCCAGCCGCCGGCAATCCGCCGCAGCTCGAAGAAATTTTCCGTTCCGGCAAAACGGTGCTCACCGACCTGTTCAGCGGCCCGGTCACCGGCAAGCCGACCATGGCACTCGGCGTGCCGGTCTATGGCAGGGATGGCGAGATCATCTATGCCCTCAGTGTCGGCCTGCAGCCGGACTACCTGAGCGCACTGCTGAAGCGCCAGGCGCTGCCCGAGGGCTGGCTCGCCGCCATCGTCGACGGCTCGGGAACCATCGTCGGCCGCACGCGGGAGGCCGAGCGCTATGTCGGACACAAGGTCGTGCCCGAATTGCAGGAACGCCTGCAAAACAGCCGTTACGGCTCAATGGCGGTCTCTTCCAAGGAAGGCATACCGGTCATCACCGCCTATGCCCGTTCGGCACTGTGGAACTGGAGCGTCGCCACCGGAGCGCCCAAATCGCTGGTCGAGGGCGAAATGCTCAGGATGTTCGCCAGCATCGCGCTGGCCGCCCTGCTCTTCATCATCATCGGTAGCGGACTCGCCATGCGCATCACGCGGCGGGTGGTTTCCTCGGTCGAATATCTGAACGACGCCGCCCTCGCCCTGCGCGAAGGCAAACCGCTGACCCTGCCCAAGGTACAGCTGTACGAAGCGGAAGCAGTCGGCCATGCCATCGTCCAGGCCTCGCACCTGATGGCCAAGGTGCATCACCGGGCCTACCACGACCCGCTGACCGAACTGGGCAACCGCGCCTTGTTCTACGAACTGGTGCAGCACCAGCTGGCCGTCATCGACCGTGACAGCGGGAGCCTCGCCATCCTCGCCATCGATCTCGACAACTTCAAGGTGGTCAACGACGAGGAAGGGCACGCTGCCGGCGATCACCTGCTCGAAGTGGTCGCCCGCCGCATCGAGGGGACGATACGCGCCTCCGATGCCGCGGCGCGCATGGGTGGCGACGAGTTCGCCATCCTGCTTTTCGACGCCGACCAGTGCAGCGCCGAGGAAACCGCCCAGCGCCTGGTCGCCCGCCTGTCGGAACCCTACGACGGCATCCAGTGCTACGTCACGGCGAGCATAGGCATCGCCGTCTATCCTGCTGCCGGCAACGACCTCGGCGAACTGCTCGAAAATGCCGACCGCGCGCTGTACGCAGCCAAACGCAGCGGCCGCAATACGTTTTGCCTGGCGGGCTGTCCGGAGCAAGCCAAGGCTTCCTGAACGCGCCTGCGTGCCCCAGGCCGCGGCATCGCCGATTTGCGATTGTCCGATCGCCGGCTGTCCGCTATTCTCCCGCCCGCCGCCATGCCTAGGGAATTGCCGTGTTCTACATCGTCGAAAGCAGCAAGTCGTTCTACGAAGCCAACCTCGACCTGGGGCCGGTGGTCGAACGCCTCGGCTTCGTCATCGTGCATCGCCAGGACCTTGGCGAAACCCTGCAGCGGCGCGGCATCGAACTCGATGAAGAGTGCCAGGTGCATGAGGTCATCAACTACCGCTACGCCGCCGACCTGCTCAATATCGACATGCGCTTCAGCCTGGGCTGCCCCTGGCGCATCGCGGTATTCACCGAAAACGGCGCCACCAAGATCGGTATCGCCCGGCCGCCCGCGCTGGCTGCCGCACTCGGCGAGGATGCCGAACTCGCCCGCCTGGCGGCCGAAGTCGAGGCCAAGCTGATCCTGATCGTCGACGAAACGCGCTAATTCCTTCCCGCCCCATGATCGTCCGCCCCACCTCCACTGGTTCCACCTGCTTTTCGTCTGGCGCGGCTCGGTGCTGCCCATCGGCCTGAGCACTTCCATCGGCTGTCTGACAGCCTTGGTCGCCCCCTTCATCGCCTACACCTTCCTGGCACTCGACGTCATCGGCGAGCAGGTCGAGGAACCCTTCGGCAAGGAACCGAACCACCTGGCGCTGGCCTCGATGTGCCACGGCATCGAGGTCTCGGTCTGCGAACTGGTCGGCGAGACGCCGCGCGGCACGCCGCCGGAAGTCATCGACTACGTCGTCACCTGACGTCAGGAAAAGGACAGGGCGCAGCACGTATAATCCGTCCTTTCCCCCAGCCCTGCCGCCCCCATGTCCAAGCCCTTCACCATCGGCCTCGCCATCCTCTCCTCCGCCCTGCTGCTCACCGCCTGCGGCGAACCGGAGGACACCCGCCCGGGACAGCCGGTCAAGCACCGCCAGCAGGCCTTCAAGGAGATCATCAAGTCCTTCGAGCCGATGGGCGTCATGCTGCGCAAGGGCACTTTCGATGCCGAGCGTTTCGACAAGCTGTCGGCCGAACTGATCGCCAAGCGCGAAGGGCCGTGGTCCTACTTCGGCGCGGACACCAACTACCCGCCGACCAAGGCGACCGGCGAGGTATGGAAGCAACCGGAAGCCTTCGAGAAGGAAAAGCAGGCCTTCATCGCCGCCACCGACAAGCTGCAGGAAGCGGTCAAGAGCCGCGACAAGGCGGCGGTCGAGAAGGCCTACGATGCGGTGCACGACAGCTGCAAGAGCTGCCACAAGCAGTTCAAGGAACGCTGAGAGACCGCCCCCGCCATGCTGCGCATCACTGAACTGAAGCTGCCGCTCGACCACGCGGCCGACGCCCTGCGGCCAGCCATCTGCCAGCGCCTGGGCATCGTCGACGCCGACCTGCTGGCCTTCTCGCTCTTCCGCCGCGGCTACGACGCGCGCAAGAAGTCCGCCATCACGCTGATCTACACCGTCGATTGCGAATTACGCGATGAGGTCGCCGTCTTCAGGCGGCTGGACGGCGACCGCAACATCAGCCCGACGCCGGACATGGCCTACAAGGTCGTCGCCCGGGCGCCGGCCAACCTGAAAGAGCGCCCCATCGTCATCGGCATGGGCCCCTGCGGCTTCATGGCCGCCATGCTGCTGGCCCAGATGGGTTTTCGCCCCATCGTGCTCGAACGCGGCAAGATCGTCCGCCAGCGGACCAAGGACACCTGGGGCCTGTGGCGCAAGAACACGCTGAATCCGGAATCGAACGTGCAGTTCGGCGAAGGCGGCGCCGGCACCTTCTCGGACGGCAAGCTGTACAGCCAGATCAAGGACCCCAACTTCTACGGCCGCAAGGTGCTGGAGGAGTTCGTCAAGGCCGGGGCGCCGGAAGAGATCATCTACGTCAGCAAGCCGCACGTCGGCACCTTCCGGCTGGTCAAGATGGTCGAGAACATCCGCCAGAACATCATCGACCTGGGCGGCGAAATCCGCTTCGAGGCCAAGGTCGACCAGTTGCTGCGCGACAACGGCCAGGTCGTCGGCGTCGAACTGGCGGGCGGCGAGCGCCTGATGAGCCGCCACGTCGTGCTGGCCGTCGGCCACAGCGCCCGCGACACCTTCCAGATGCTGTACGACGCCGGCGTCTACATCGAAGCCAAGCCCTTCGCCATCGGTTTCCGCGTCGAGCACCCGCAAACCCTGGTCGACCACGCCCGCTTCGGCCCCAATGCCGGCAACGAAATCCTCGGCGCCGCCGACTACAAGCTGGTGCATCACTGCAAGAACGGCCGCGCCGCCTACAGCTTCTGCATGTGCCCGGGCGGCCAGGTGGTCGCCGCCACCTCGGAACCCGGCCGCGTGGTGACCAACGGCATGAGCCAGTATTCGCGCGCCGAGCGCAACGCCAATTCGGCGCTGGTTGTGAACGTCGATCCTGCGGATTTCCCGGGCGATTTCAGGAAGAATCCGCTAATCGGCATCGACTTCCAGCGCCACTGGGAATCGGCTGCCTTCGTCGCCGGTGGTGGCGACTACAGCGCCCCGGCGCAAAAGATCGGCGACTTCCTGGCCGGCCGGCCGTCCGCGGCCCAGGGCAGTGTGGAACCGTCCTACCAGCCGGGCGTGCATTGGACCGACCTGTCCAGCTGCGTGCCGACCTACGTCACCGAAGCGCTGCGCGAGGCCATCCCCGCCTTCGACCGCCAGATCAGGGGCTTCGCCATGGCTGACGCCGTGCTCACCGGCGTCGAGACGCGCACCTCGTCCCCGATCCGCATCAAGCGCGGCGCCGACTACCAGAGCATCAATACGCGCGGACTCTATCCGGCCGGTGAAGGGGCTGGCTACGCCGGCGGCATCCTGTCGGCTGGCGTCGATGGCATCAAGGTCGCCGAGGCGGTGGCGCTGTCGATGGTCAATGCCGACCACGGCGCGCCCTGAGGCGAGCCTTGCACGCC
>DATGXM010000006.1:0-3964 GCA_035298985.1 Azonexus sp.
CGCCGTTGATGTAGATCAGCGGCAGGTCGAGGATGGTCTTTTCGAGGTGCACCGGCATCGCCTTCTTGGTCCCGAACGGGCTGGTGCCGCCGACCAGGAAGCCGGTGTGGCGGTTGGCGACTTCCGGTTTGCACGGCTCGATCTTCTTGCAGCCGACCTGGCGGGCCAGTTCCTTGGTCGATACCTTGCAGTCGCCGTGCATCAGCACGATCAGCGGCTTGGCGTTCTCGTCCTCGAAAATCAGCGTCTTGACCACTGCATGCTCGTCGACATTGAGTTCGCGCGCCGAGACCCTGGTGCCGCCGTGTTCCTCGTAGGCGTACAGGTGGGGCGAGAACGGCACTTGGTGGGCCTTGAGGAATTTGGTGGCCTGGGTTTCGGGGGCGTGTTCGGTTTTGCTCATGGCGAGGCGGGATGAGTCTGGCCGGCCGTCAGCCACTTCAGCAAGGTGGCGTAGACGTCCTCGGGGGTGAAGGGCTTGGTGATGAAATCGTTCATGCCGGCGGCGGTGCAGCGCTGGCGGTCTTCGGCAAAGGCGTTGGCGGTCATCGCGATGATCGGCCGCGTGGCGCCGGCCGCTTGCTGGCGTATTTTCTGCGTCGCTTCCAGGCCGTCCATGATCGGCATCTGCATGTCCATCAGGATCAGGGCGTAGTCGTTCCGGGCGGCCAGCGCCACGGCTTCGGCCCCGTCGCCGGCCATGTCGACCGCCAGGCCGACATCCTGGAGCAGGATATCGGTGATTTCGCGATTGATCGGTTCGTCCTCGGCGAGCAGGATGCGGGTACCGGCGAAGCGGCTGCGCAAGCTGGCGGCGGCCGATGCGTCGGGCGCCTGAGCGGGAGCCGTGCCAGCAGCCGTATCCTTGGCGAGGCGAACGGTGAACCAGAAGGTGCTGCCGGCGCCCGGGCGGCTGTCGACGCCGACCTCGCCGCCCATCTGCTCGGCGATCTTGCGGGTGATGGCCAGGCCCAGGCCGGTGCCGCCGTATTGGCGCGTGGTGCTGCTGTCGGCCTGCTCGAAGGCGTTGAACAGCCGCTCCTGGGCATCGGCGGCGATGCCGATGCCGGTGTCGCTGACCTCGAAGCGCAGCAGCACGTCGCCGGCCCCGTCTTCCACGGTGTGGACGCGCAGGGTCACGCTGCCGTGGGCAGTGAATTTGATGGCGTTGGTGGCGTAGTTGAGCAGGGCCTGCTGCACGCGGGTGGGATCGCCGCGCAGCGGGGCCGTCATGGGCACCGGCTCGACGTTCAGGCTCAGGCCCTTGGCTGCGGCGCGGTCGCGCAGCATGGCGACGACGTTGTCGAGCAGCGCGTTGATCTGCAAGGGGGCGTCTTCCAGCGTGAAGCGGCCGGCCTCGATCTTCGACAGGTCGAGAATGGCGTTGATCACCTCCAGCAGGTGATAGCCGGCGCCTTCCAGCTTGTCGAGGTGCCGGCGCTGTTCGGCCGACAGCTCGCCGCGCCGGATCAGGTGCGCCATGCCGGTAATGGCGTTGAGCGGCGTGCGGATTTCGTGGCTCATGTTGGCCAGGAACGAGGCCTTGGCGCTGTTGGCGCTTTCGGCGGCAGCCTTGGCCTGCTCCAGGTCGCGGGTTCTTTCGGCGACCAGGCCTTCGAGATGTTGCCGGTGCCGCTTCAATTCGTTTTCAATCAGCATGCGCTCGGTGACGTCGCGCGATACGCCGAAGGTACCGATGACCTGGCCGCTGCTATCGTGCAGCGGCCCCTTGGTGGAATAGAAGACGGTCCTGCCATTGACGGTATCCATGTGCTCGTAAAGATTTTCGACCACGTTGTCGGCAATCAGCCGGCGATTGGTCGCCAGCAGTTTCTCGGCCTGCTCGGGCGGGAAGATGGCGTAGTCGTCGCGGCCGAGGACTTCCTCGGCCGGCTTGCCGGTGAATTGGCTCGCCGCCTTGTTGAAGATCAGATAGCGGCCTTCCAGGTCCTTGGCGAAGATGGCATCGGTCGAGCTGTTGGCGATCGTTTCGATCAGGCGCAGCGAATCCAGGCGCGCCGACAGGACTGCCGCATACTGCTGCCAGTAGCGCTGGAGCAGCACAAACAGCAGCAGAGAGGTGACGGCGACGAACAGCCAGCCCTTCAACATGCTGATCATGACCAGTTCTTCCGGGTCTTCGGTCATCAACAGGACGGCCTTGTCGGAAAGCAGGATCCAGGCGGACGCGAAGGCGGCGTAGATCAGCACGACCTTGGCAACGGTATGCCATTGGCCGGAATCGGAGGGCTTGGACATGGAATGAGGGGCGCTCAATGCACGCTGGAATCGATCGGAAATTTCAAGGCTACCGAAGAAGCATCGGTATGCCAACGGGCGTGTTGCGGCGGTGCCGCGATTAGGGCGCGTCTTGGCGGGATGCGCCGGTGAGCGCGACGAGCAGGCAGAAACAGCCGAAGACCATGCCGCCGATGCCGATCTGCAGCACGGTGACGACCTCGAAGCCGGCGAACCAGTGCGTGCCGGCCAGCCGTGCCAGGCCGGCGACGAAGCAGAGCAGGAAGCCGATGGATCCGGCCAGGCGGCCGAGCGGGAGCAAGGGGGCATTCATGATGGCGTGACTCCGTCAGGGGCGGGGTTGGTTGCGCGGGAAGGATCGGTCAGACGGCTTTTTCATGGACGGGGAGGATGTGGCACCCGCGGTCCCGGCCGCAGCGGTCCGCGCGGGCCGCGTGGTGGGCCGTAATGGCGGCCGCTGCGGTGCGGGCGGTAGTAGCCCGGCGCCGCCGGGGGGGCTGGGGCGTAAGCTGGTCCGGGCACACGCCCGGGAGCGGGCAGGGCCTGGGCCGCGCTGGCGGCGAGAAGAAGCAGGGCGGAAACGACGAAGGAAAGGCTTGTGAATTTCATGTTGTCACCTTGTCGCGGGAAGGTCGAACAGGCTGCCGTGAAGCCTCAGAATACGCCATTGCGGCAGGCCGGGAAATACGTCGGGATTTCCCTGTCGGCGCCCGGGTTTCAGCCGCGCGGGTGATGCTCGGCGTGCAGCGTCTTCAGGCGTTCGCGCGCGACATGGGTGTAGATCTGCGTCGTCGAGATGTCGGCGTGGCCGAGCAGCAGCTGCACCACGCGCAGGTCGGCGCCGTGGTTGAGCAGGTGGGTGGCGAAGGCGTGGCGCAGCACGTGCGGTGACAGCTTGGCCGGATCGATGCCGGCTAGCAGGGCATAACGCTTGATCAACTGCCAGAAAGCCTGGCGGGTCATGGCGCCGCCGCGGGCGGTGACGAACAGCGCGTCGCTCTGCTGGCCGTTGAGGATGTCCGGGCGGGCTTCGTTCAGGTAGCGGCTGATCCACTCGATGGCCAGCTGGCCGAGCGGCACCAGGCGCTCCTTGCTGCCCTTGCCGAGGGCGCGCAGCACGCCGTCGGCAAGGCCGACTTCATGCAGTTTGAGATTGACCAGTTCCGAGACGCGCAGGCCGGTGGCGTACAGCGTTTCCAGCATGGCGCGGTCGCGCAGGCCGAGCGGGGTGTCGAGGTCGGGGGCGTCGAGCAGGGCCTCGACCTGCTTTTCCGACATCACCTTGGGCAGGCGCGAGGGCAGGCCGGGGTTGGCCAGTTTCAGTGTCGGGTCGGCGGCCAGACGGCCGCGCCCGACCTGCCAGCGGTAGAAGCGGCGCAGCGTGGACAGGTAACGGGCCTGCGACGTGGCCTTGGTCCGCCGCGCCAGATGGGCGATGAACAGGGTCAGCGTCTGGTACTGGGCGTCGAGCAGGGGCTCGTGGCAGGACTCGGCCAGCCAGTCGGCCAGCCGGCCGAGGTCGGAGCGATAGCTGTCCAGCGTCGCCTTGGCCAGGCCGTCTTCCAGCCACAGGGCGTCGCAGAAATTGTCGATTTCGGCGAGATCAGCCGGCCGCGCCTGCACCGCTACTTTCGTGCTGAAGCAGCCAGCGTTTGACGTCGAGCAGGAAGCCGCCGCGCTCGCGGGCGAAACCGCCCAGCCCGCC
>DATGXM010000007.1:0-4438 GCA_035298985.1 Azonexus sp.
GCAGGGTTGCCGAGCGCTACCGGATTGCCGGTCGCATATTGCTCGACGAAGGAGGGGGCGCGGAAGGCCGTGCCGTACATCAGTTTGGCGGTCAGGTCCTGACGGACTTCCCAGACCAGCGCCAGGCGAGGATTGGTGGTGCTGCCGAAATCGGAATAGCTGTCGTAGCGCAGGCCGCCGGTCAGGGTCCAGTCGCGCGCGAAGTTCCATTCGTCCTGCGCATACAGGTAATTGAGATTGCGCTTGTGGGGCGACAGGAACAGGTTGGCGCCGCTCGCCGAATACATGGGCAGCGGGGTCAGTGCGGGAATCTGGGTGAAATTCTTGGTTTCGCTGGTCCGGTAGATTTCCATCTGGTCGTGACCGAAGCCGAAACGGATGCGGTGGTCGGTGAAACCGGAATAGACGCTGGTAGCGGACAACCGGGTCTGGCGCTCCCATTTGCTCGGGGCGCCGATCATGCCATCGGGGAAGCCGGGGATGATGCCGCCCGGGATGATGACCAGTGGCGTGGTGACTTCGTTGGCCAACTGCATGTAAGAGGCCTGCAGGCTCAGGCTGAGGTCCCGGGCAAAGTTTTCGTCGGTCCAGGCTAGATCGCTGGTGATCCGTTCGCTGCGGAATTTCCCGGTCGGGTCGAGCGCACCGGCGATGCCGGCGCCGCTACCGATGTTGTCGCGCAGCGTGTAGCCGGCGCGCCAGCGAAGCTTGTCGTAGCCGAGGTCGATCTGCGCGTCCAGGCTATCGTAGCCGTTGTTGAGCGGTCCGCTATTGCCGACCAGATCCGAGCGGACAGTGCGCCGCGAACCGTCGGTACTGCCGATTTTCAGGTAGGAGGCGATTTCGAGTTCGCCGATTTTTCCGCCATGCTGGAACCAGCTGTCCCAACTGTTGAAAGAGCCGGCACGGACGCCGAGCGAGGTGCCGTCGATGTCCGCGGCGGTTTTGGTGATGACGTTGATCGTGCCGGCAAAGGCGTCGGCACCGTAGACCGCGGAGCCGGGGCCGCGAATGATTTCGATGCGTGCGATGTTGTCGACCGGCAGTTCGACCAGCGTCGCATCGGAATTGCCCAGGTAGACGCTGGTGCGCGGAATGCCGTTGACCAGCATCAGGACATGCGGGGATGAGCCGGTGAGGATGCCGCGCATGCCATAGGTCGGGGCATAGCTGTTTTGCAGCGAATCGCGGGAAACATGCAGGCCGGGGACGGTTTCGAGCGCTTCGGACAGGGTTCTGGCGCCGATGTTGGCAATGTCCTCGGCGGTGATGACCGTCGCCGTCGAGGGAGCTTTCCGGACCGGTTGCCGGGTTCCGGTGGCGATGCTGACGAAATTCTTGTCGCCATAGGCCAGGGCCAGGTCTTCTTCTTCCATTGCCGGTTCGGCCGCCGACGCGCCGACGCAGCTTGCTGCCAGCAAGCCAGCCAGGATACGTAGTGGAGACATTATGAAACTCACCCTCGTTTTTTTATTGCGAGGAATGTAGAGGAAAGACCAGCGGCTGGCAATCCGAGCTGCTTTTTTCGCAACGCGGTGGCCGAAGCATCGCTCCGCAGGTCCGGCGTCGTGGCGCATGGGCTGTCAGTTTCCGCTGTTTTCCGGTCGCCAGGCCCGGGCCGCTGGGCCATCATAAAGCACGTCGGCGCAGCGCAACGGAAAGAGGCTGCCCTCGACCGCGTGCCTGGCTTCCAGGAAACAGGGCGGCATGCCGGCGAGGAATGATGGAATCATGAACAGATAAAACTCCTCCGGCGACAGACCCAGATCAGCACCGAATGCGGCGAGCGCCGCGCCGTAGTTCATGCGCAGATTGCGGCCGCTGTCGAGCAGGAAACGCTCGACGGCGAAAGCCAGTTGAATATGCGGGCCCTGATCGAAGCCGAGGGCGGCAGCCTTGGCCATGATCGGCACGATGCGTTCGTCGGCATTGATCAGCGGTCGGCCGTAGCCGGCAATACGCCGATGAGCTTTCATCTCTTCCTGCAGGCAATCAGCCAGACTGTCGCCGGCTGCCAGGCGCTTTTGTGTGGCGATGAAGAAGGTAATGGCTTGGATGTCGTTGCCGCGGCCATAGATGTGGGCCTCGGATATGGCGAGCGCAGCGGATACGCCGAGGCTGCCCGTGCTGCGCGCACTGCCCGAAAGCGCGGCGACCCGGTTGTTCCAGATGCGGGCATCGGGATAGCTGGTGGTGGTCCACAGGGCGTTCATCAGTTCCAGTTGCGCGGCCGTGAAACGGCGCCCGCAGATGCCAAAGACGTACAAGGCCATCCAGTCCATGTCCTTGAGGTCGCCGTGCAGCGTCTGGCCGCGGAATACGACATGGCTGCCGGGAAAGAAGCCGCCCATGGCGGTGTGCAGCTTGCCGGCCTTTTGCGACAGGTATTCGGGTCCGTTCATGCTTTCTCTCCGCCGGCTTGGTCAGTCAATTCCAGGTCGAAAAAGGGAAAATCCCGGTGGCTGGTCTGCTTTTGCTCCAAGGCATGCGCGGCGGCGCCGGGCAGGCGGAGCAACAGGTAGAGCATTTCGCCCTGTTCCGGTGTCAGGTCGAGATCGGCCATGGCCGCTGCGGCAACACCGGACAAGGCGAGCGGATGGCCGGCCAGTGCTTCCAGTTCCGGGCGCTGCCGGTTGAGCCAGGGAAGCCGTTCTCCCGGGCTGCAAGGGGCCAGCACGGCCAGGGTCTGGCGTACCGGCAGGCTGGTTTCGATGGCGTGCGGGTCGAAGCCGGCGGCGTGCTCGGCGGCCGGCCAGACCGAGGCGATTGCGGCCGGTTGTTCGGCGAGGCGGCTGGCCCAGCGGCCGAGGTCGCAACCGCAAAGCTGCCAATTTTCCATGGCCAGGAATACCTCCCGGCTGCCGCCGTTCAGCCCGGCGCCGACCGCCAGGGCCGCCGTCAGGCAGGAGGCGCTGTTCGAGCCGCCGATGCCGCCGCACATGGCGGCATGGACGCTGGCATCGCGCGGACCGGGATTGGCCAGGGCGACGGCCAGCGATTCGAGCAGTGCAGCTTGGGCGGCACTCGGCGCCTGGCCGGCAAACAGCAGGAACAGCATGTCGCTCCAGCCCGCCCGGCCGAGCATGTCGCCGTAGACGTCATAGCCGGCGCAGCGGACGACGCGGGCGGCAAAGGGATTGCCGGGGTCGGCTTCTTCGTGCCAGATCCGGGTATTGATCGCTTGCATGGCGGCGGCCGGGCTAGAGCAGCGACATGCCGCCATCGACGACGATTTCCTCGCCGACGATATAGCTCGAGTCGTCGCTGGCCAGGAAAAGATTGACCTTGGCGAGTTCGTCGGGGCCACCGAAACGGCCGATGGGCGACTTGGCCTGGATTTGCGCCTTGATGGCCTGGCTGGCTTCGGCTGGCAAACCGAAGCGATCGAACATCGGCGTGGCGATGGGGCCGGGACTGACTGCGTTGATGCGGATTTGCCGCGCAATCAGCTCAAGGGCCAGGGAGCCGACCAGGGAGCGGAGCGCTGCCTTGCAGGCGGCATAGACGCTGAAATTGGGCGAGCCGAGCTGATTGGTGATCGAGGTGGTGACGATGATGGACGCGCCAGGACGCAAGATAGGGAGGGCTTTCTGGATGGCGAAGAAGACCCCCTTGAAATTGGTGTCGGCGGTTTCGTCGAATTGTTCTTCGTCGGTCATCTCGAGCGGGGCGGGCCGGGCAACGCCGGCGTTGAGGACCAGGATGTCGAGGCCGCCCAGCGTGTTGGCGACTTGGATCATCAACTGTTCGATGGATTTCAGGTTGGCGGCATCGCTGGCGATGAGCAGCGCCTGCTCGCCGAGCAGTTGGCCTGCCGGTTGCAGGCTCTCGGTGCTGCGGCCGGTCACGGCAACGCGGGCGCCTTCGGCCTGGAAGAGCTGGGCGGTGGCCAGGCCGATGCCGCTGCTGCCGCCGGTGATCAGGGCCGTTTTACCGTTGAGT
This sequence comes from Azonexus sp., assembly GCA_035298985.1. GTDB lineage: Bacteria > Pseudomonadota > Gammaproteobacteria > Burkholderiales > Rhodocyclaceae > Azonexus. The sequence goes on from DATGXM010000007.1 coordinate 3,943, forward strand.
CTTTGCATGGTGCTTTCCTTAAATGTCGGTGCCCAGGATCTGCATGCGCAGATTCATTGGCGGGACTTCCTCGCCGTCGATGTAGACGTCGATCAGCGTCGGCCCTTTTTTGCGGCAGATGGCGTCGATGTCGAGCTCGGCCATGTCCTCCGGCGAACGGACGGTATAGCCATCGGCGCCCATGGCACGGGCCATGGCGGCGAAATCGGTGGCCGGCAGTTCGAAGCCGATCTGCTCGGCGCCGGCCAGCCGCTGGCCGTGCTTGACCATGCCCAGCGCCTGGTCGTTGAGAATGACGAAGATCACGGTCAGACCTTCGGCGACGGCCACCGATATTTCCTGGCCGTTCATCATCAGGCTGCCGTCGCCGGTGATGCAGACCACCGGCACGTTCGGGTTGCCGGCCGCAGTGCCGACGGCGCCGCCGATGGCCCAGCCCATGGGGGCGAAGTCCATGGTCACCCTCAGCCAGCCGCCGCCGGACGTTCGGCGCTCC
>DATGXM010000008.1:0-12006 GCA_035298985.1 Azonexus sp.
TGGGCGGGACGGCGAGATCCCTCGCGCGCCATTCGAGTATCTGGGCAATCGTCTGCTCGACGACCCATTCGCCGATCGGGATGATCAGGCCGCTGTCTTCGGCGACCGGAATGAAGTGGTCGGGCGGAATGAATTTCTCGCCATCGTGCCAGCGGAGCAGCGCTTCCGCACCGGTCAAGCGGCCGCCCGCTGTCGCCACCTGCGGCTGGAAATGGAGTTGCAACTGGTTTTTGGCCACGGCACGGCGCAATTTGGTTTCCAGCGACATGCGGAAAGTGATGCGCTCATTCATCACCGGCGTATGCGTACGTATGGTATTGCCGCCCGCTGCCTTGGCTTCGTACATGGCGGTGTCGGCATGGCGGAGGAGGGTTTCGCCGTCGGCAGCATCCTCGGGAAACAGGCTGATGCCGATACTGGCCGTGGTGAAGAAATCATTTTCGCCGCCGCTGATCGGGGTGGTCAGCCCTTCCTTGAGCAGCATGGCGGTGCGCATGGCGGCCTCGGAATCTTCAGCGGGGTTGAGTAGAACGAGAAATTCATCCCCGCCTTGACGGAACAACTGGCAGTCAGCCGGCAAGTCCTGAACCAATCGCTGGGTTACCAACTGCAGCAAGTGGTCGCCGGCACGATGTCCCAAGGTGTCGTTGATATTCTTGAAGCGATCGAGATCAATGAACAGCACCGCCAGCCGGGTATGTTGTTCGCGTGCCGAACTGATGGCCGCCTGCAGGCATTCGGCAAACATCAGGCGATTCGGCAGCCCAGTCAGGCTGTCGTGCTGGGCGAGGAATTCCAGTTCTTCCTGATGGGAGCGACGATCCGTAATGTCGGTGACCGAGCCGACCATCTGGTAGGCGCGCCCGTCGCTGTCGCGGACGGCCAGACCGCGGGAAGCGATCCAGCGATAATTGCCATCGCTGGCCAGCACGCGATATTCGCAATAGAAATGCTCGGTCTCGCCTTTCAGGTGGCGAGCCACGGCGCGGTTATAGCTGCCGACATCGTCCGGGTGGACCAGCTTCAGCCAGGCATCGGTATCCGGAAGGAAATCTTCGCGGTAGCCCAGAATATCGAGCAGACGGGTGCCGACGTGGAGGGCCTTGGTGATCGGATTCCATTCCCAGAATCCATCATGTGCAGCCAGCATCGCCATGTCGTAGGCGCGGCGCACCGACAGGAAGGTACGCCGGTCAAGGTGGACACGAACGGCCACGCCGACCAGAGCGGCAATCAGCAGCAAGGCGGAAGGAATTCCCGGGGCGTACAAATAAGCCGCAAAGCCCGCAAACAGGGTGACGATCAGTCCGACGGTCAGCGCTGCGCTCATTGGAGACGAGGCGAATCGGCTGTTTTGCAGCGAGGACGACCGGGTGAGCTTGGTAAAACCAAGTCGCGGCACGCCGGCTTAGCCCCCTGTCATTGACATGAAGCGAACGACTTGCGGCGAGTCCATCTGCTGGGTGAAATCATGGCCGTAAGGCTTGATGCCCATGCTGTCGACGATCACCTGGCGCACCGCGTCATCGTCCCCGGAACGCAGGGCGGGGAGCAGTTGGCTGGCGTCGTTCTGCCCCAGGCAGGGGTAAAGCTCGCCTTTGGCGGTAATCCTCACCCGGTTGCAGGTGTCGCAGAAATTGTGGCTGTGCGGGGAAATGAAGCCGATGCGCGACTCGCTACCCGGTATCCGCCAGTAGCGCGCCGGTCCGCCGGAACTTTCCGTCGAGGGAATCAGCTTGAAATGTTCGGAAAGTATGGTCCGCGTCTCTTCGGACGAAATGAACGTGTTGTTGCGCCCGTGAATGTCGCCGAGCGGCATTTCCTCGATGAAGGAAATGTCGAGTTCATTGGCTACGGCAAAGCGGACCAGATCGACGAATTCGTCATCATTCCCGTCGCGCATCATGACGGTATTGAGTTTCGTGCGTTGGAAACCGGCTGCCCGGGCCGCCTCGATGCCGTGCAACACCTTGCTCAGGTCGCCGATGCGGGTGATCTTCTTGAAACGCTCGGCGCGCAGGGTATCCAGGCTGATATTGATGCGCTTGACGCCGGCGTCCCGCAAGGGTTGGGCGAAACGGTCCAGCTGCGACCCGTTGGTCGTCAGGACCAGGTTTTCCAGGCCGGGCAGAGCCCCCAGGCGCTCGATTAGCCACATCACATCCTTGCGCACCAGCGGCTCGCCGCCGGTAATGCGCAATTTGTTGACGCCCAGGCCAACGAAAACCGTGGCGACGCGCAGGCATTCCTCCAGGCTCATCACTTCGTTGCGAGGCAGGAAGGTCATGTCTTCGGACATGCAGTAGGTGCAGCGGAAATCGCAACGGTCGGTGATGGACAGGCGTACGTAAGTGATGCGCCGTCCATACTTGTCGAGGAGAGTACCTTCACGATGCTTCGTCGCGGAGGACGCGATCGTCGGTGTGAAGTCGGTCAGTCCGGCCGGGGTACTCTCTGGCCTGAGTGTTTCGTTGTGCATGGCGGACGTAGCTCGGTTATCCCGCAGGTGGCAGATGGTCTCTGGAGGCCGATTATCTGTGTGCGCTATATCTCTAGGCAAGTAGAGAGATCAAAAAACGAAAAGTTCTTCACACTTTGCCGTAAATGTGGAAAAAGATTCTCTATCCGTGAATTGCAATCGGATGCAAGTCTTTATCCGCAGGGGAGCTGTTAGTCCCTGCTGGAGGGTGGTGCAAGTTTCAATTGGCAAAAAAGCAAAAAGCCATCGCGAACGATGGCTTTTTGCTTGAATCTTTTGGCTCCTCGACCTGGGCTCGAACCAGGGACCTACGGATTAACAGTCCGGCGCTCTACCGACTGAGCTATCGAGGAACAGAGGTGCGCATTATAGGAGTAGAATCCCCATCGGTCAAGACTTTTGTCCTTTTTAGCAAAACTAGATTCCACTATGGACGCCAACCTCGTTTACGCAAAGACCCCCACCGGAGAGGAAGCGGTGCGGCAGAGCACGCGTGTCGTGCAGCGTAATTTGCGCATGGTACTGGTCCAGGTTGATGGCAAGGTAAGCGTTGCGGACCTCGCTACCAAGATCGGCAATCCACGCTTGGTTGAAGCGGCCCTGCGTGAACTGGAGGAAGGCGGCTTCATCGCCCGGCAACAGGGCGGCCAGGGGGGATGGGCTGACAGCCGGAAGGTGGCGGAGCCAGGGCAATTTTCGGAACCGCCGCAGCCGATGTCGCAGTTTTCGGTTTTTGGCCCGCAAACCGGGACGCCTGATTCCAGGGTAACGGCCAGTGCGGCAAGCAAATTTTCTACCTTTGGCAAACCGATTTTGCCGACCCGGCGTGGCGCCGGCGAAGAAGGTTTTATACCGTCGATCGTGCCGCCACCCTATCAGGCAGCGCAGGAATACGGTGTCGGCAGCGTTGATGCCGGTGGCTGGCACTTGCGTTGGCGTCATCTGGTTCTGGGTCTGGGCGGGATATTGCTGGTGCTGGCGGGGATCGCGCTGTTTTATCCCTACGAGCGGTTCAAACCGGCTTTCGAGACGGCTGCCAGCCAGTACATCGGGGCTCCCGTCAAAATTGGCGGGATGGGCATGGGCTTGTTGCCGATGCCGCACTTCAGGTTAAATGACCTGTCGATAGGCGCTTCGGGTGCAGGGCGGATCGCCGAAATCCGGATCGCGTCGCCTTTGGCCTTGCTGGGCAGCAAGCCGCTACAGATTTCGCGTATCGACATAAGCGGGGCGCAGTTAATGGCCAGTCAAGTAGTTGCGATGCCGTTTTTCCAGGTCGAGGGAGCCGCATCCCGTGCTGCCCTGATTCGTAAGGTGCATTTCGACCATTCGCGCCTCGTTTTGGCGGAAGGGGTCGAATTCCAGGATGTCTATGGCGATCTGAATTTCCGGCCGGACGGCAAACTGGACAAGGCGACCATCGAAAGCGATGACCGTACCATGCTGGTCGAAGCCAGGCCCGGGCCGCTGGGTATTGCGCTGAACATCGAAGGGCGGGCCTGGAAACCGAACGGAACGTCGGCCCAATTCGCCTCCCTGCAAGCCCAAGGCATATTGCAAAAGGACAAGCTGCTCGTACAAAAGATCGATACCACTTTCCTGGGCGGTGTCCTGCGTGGCGACTGGTTGCTTGACTGGGGTAACGGCTTGGCCATGGCGGGTGACGCCACCTTGAGCAGGATAGACACGCGCAAGCTGGGGGCTGCGTTCGCCCCGGCCTTGAAGCTGGAAGGCGAGATGGGCGGGACCGTCCGGCTGCGCTCCAGTGCTGGGAATTGGGAAGCGTTGTGGCGCAACGCCGAGGTCGTGCTGAACGCGGAAATCACCCGGGGCACGCTATATGGCGTCGATTTGGGCGAAGCGGCACGGCGCAATGGCGTCTCCGAAGTACGCGCCGGGATGACCAAGTTCGATCGCCTGCACTCGACGATCAATATCAACCCCCGCCAGATCACACTCAAGGATATGCGCATGGACGCCGGCATGGTCACCGCCGCCGGCCAGTTTGCCGCGGGACGCGATGGGCAGGTCGACGGCAACATGGCGGTCACGCTGCAAACCTCGGTATCCCGGATGAACGTTCCGGTGCATGTGTTTGGCACCTTGCCGGATCTGACCGCAGTCGGTCGTCAATAAAAAGCCGCGCCGCCGCGCAGAGCGGTCGAGGAAGGCGGATTGCCAAACGGGCGCCGCAATGGATGAAATATCGGCGTTCCGACTGACGCTCGGGCGGAAAACGGGGCGCTTCCCGGCCTGGCGCAATGTTGTATCCTCGGCTGACGACTGCATGGCTGAATTTTTTGGCATCCTCGCTGGTCAATAGAGTGTGGAATCGGGATTGCAGGAATCTTCGAACCGGGATTCCAATATCAACCATTCAACTTTGCAGCCTGACCGGACGCTGGCCGGGATAGCCTGTCGCCATGCCAAAGGGACTGCAAATGCCATCGAAAGGAGTGCAGTCATGACCCGTCTTGCAACTGGATTCATTCGACCGAAACAATCGCATCGTGGCCGGCTTGGTGTCCTGGCATTGGTGATCGCTCTGCAAGGCGCGCCTGCACTGGCCATTGATATCGACGATGCCGCGAAAAGCAATGCAGTCAGTAGTCCGCAGGCCGAAATCCAGTGGATCAGTGGCGGCGTGGGCGACGAAGCGATGACCGAAATGCGCAAGGTGGCGGGTGCCTACAACGTTCATGTCCTGCTGACCGGGGCGCGGGGCAATTACTTGGCCGGAAATTCCTTTACCGTCAGCCGCCGTGGCGGGCAATCCGTGGTGTCCGGGGTAACCGAGGGCCCGTTGCTCTATTTGAAGCTGCCTCCCGGCAGCTACCAGATGGCGGTCGAGGTGGATGGAGCTCGGCAAACACGAGACATCCGGGTATCGACTTCTGGTCCGGCGTCCAATTTACGCTTCGTGTCGCGGAGCGAATAACCCGTAGCAGGCTCACGTTTTGCCGCATTGTCGTCAGAGCGGTGGGCTGTGGTCGGGGCAACCGGCTAGGAACCAGCCAAACAATGCCGAGCCGAATACGGCATGGGCAACAGTGGTCGGCCAGTCTCGGCTGACCGCGAACCAGGGGAAGAAAGCCGTAAAGCCGTGGAGATTGATTGCGTAAATGGCCAAGCCATACGCAATCCCCATGGCCATTGCTTGAAACATGCTTAGGCGGCAGGCGATAAGGGCAGGAGCAGCGGCATAAACGACCGACAGGGCGAAGTGGATCAGCGTAGCGATCAGAAAAACATCCCACCGTAGCATCATCGGCGGCGACAGAATGCCGGAGCCCATGACCATGGCGGCGGTCAGATGCGCATCGCGGATCAAGGTGGGTAATACTGGCATGTCAGTCAGCCACCACAGGGCTAACTGGGCAAGGGTAGCTAGCGTTCCGGCGAACACGCCGCCCGTGAGTAGCTGGAGCAAATCGATGTTGCGAGGTGGAAACTGGAGAAAGCCGGGTCGTGCGGGACTTCGGCGATAGGCCATCACCATGCCGCCCTTCGGGCCGACGTCGCGGATGGGTCCTCAAAGCTGCTGTAGCGCAGCTTGGGGGGCACGCAGTACTCAGCCATTCCTGGAGTGCATTGTTTACGTAGAGCCAGAGCCGTCCCGATTACTTGTGGCGTGGCGCGTGGATTTTTGCAGCTTGACCAGTGCACTCAATAATTTCTCGATCAATTGCCGGCTTCGTTCATCGGTCAGACGGCCGCTGTCGTCAAATCGTTCAGCAGCATTGCCGATCATCACTTCCGGCTGCAGAACGGCAGGCATTTCCAGCGTAACGAAAATCTTCCGCAGATCGTACTGGGCGCGGGCGGTGCCGAAATTCCCGACCGAGACCCCCATGACGGCCGCCGTCTTGCCGCGCCATGCGCTCTGGCCATAGGGGCGCGAGGCCCAGTCGATGGCATTTTTCAAGCCGCCCGGCACCGAGTAGTTGTACTCCGGGGTAGCGAAAAGAATCGCATCGGCAGCTAGAATCTTCTGCTTGAACGCGACCACGGCATCTGGCGGCGACATTTCCTCATCCTGGTTGAAAACCGGAATTCCATGGAGGTCGACAATCTCCAGCGAAACATTTTCCGGTAGCAGTTCCTGTGCTGCCTTCATGGCGAAGCCGTTGTAAGAGCCTTGACGCAGGCTGCCGACAATTCCAAGAATGTTTACATTGGCCATTTGCTTCCTCCTGGGGCCCGCTGGCGAGCCATCATTACTAGAATTACTGAGCCATTACTGAGCCGGTTGTTTCTCTTCATCAGCTGCGAGGGTTACCGACAGCGTGATCGTGGCGTTGAACAGTTTGGATATCGGGCATTCGCGTTTGGCGACATTGGCGACCTTTTCGACTGAAGCGAGATCGGCGCCGGGTACGGTGGCACGCAGGTCAAGGTGGATGGCCGTAATGGCGAGCGCACCGTTTATTTTGTCCAGCGTCACGGTGGCCTGGGTTTGAACCCGATCCGGCGCCATGCCCTCTTTTTCCAGTTGCGCGGCCAGCGCCATGCAGAAACAACCGGCATGGGCGGCGGCGATCAATTCCTCCGGATTGGTGCCTGGCCCTTCCTCGAAGCGCTCCTTGTAGCCGTATTGCGCATTATTGAGGATGCCGCTTTGCGTCGAGATATTGCCTGCACCTTGCCGGAGACCGCCGCACCAGGCGGCCGATGCGCTTCGTTTCATGGCAGCTCTCCTGGCGGATTGAGGACAGCCGGTGCTATAACAAAGAAACTGGCGGGGAGAGGGGGGAATGATCGCCGGGGCACGGGACTTCTCCTTGGATAGGTACGGATGGAGCCATGATGGCTGCTTCGGGCGCATTTCTCCGTTCGGCATCCCACACAGGCAGAATTGCCGGACCCTGTGTGGCCTGGCATACGGAACGCCCGGGAGAGGGGGAGCATAGTTTCGAGGTGACAGCCCGTTGGGCTGTCGGTACCGGAGAATGTAAATGAAAGACGAAATCGAACATCGTCCGAAATTGCGACGGGGCGCGACGGAACCCGCTTGTCGCCACTGGACCCCGATCGCGCTTCCTTTGCCAGACGAAAAGGCTACCGGCAAGGAGCTGAGGAAAGACCGTCTTCGTACTGCTCAGCCCCCGGTCAAAGAAACACCTGACTGAACGGTGGCCATCAAGGACAGGGACATGCCGTCAAGCCGCACGTTGCTCAGCGCCGATGAATCCGAACGGATGAATGCTTGGTGGCGTGCCGCCAACTACCTGTCGGTCGGCCAGATTTACCTGCGCGACAACCCGCTGCTCAAGGTGCCGCTCAGCCGGGAACACATCAAGCCCCGTCTGCTCGGCCATTGGGGCACGACACCGGGCCTCAACTTCATCTACGTGCATATGAACCGGGCAATCCGGCAGCATGACCTGAACATGATCTTTATTGCCGGCCCCGGCCATGGCGGTCCGGCCGTGGTGGCCAATACCTGGCTGGAAGGCAGCTACAGCGAGTTGTACCCGGAGGTGACGCCTGACGAAGAAGGCATGCGTCGCCTGTTTCGCCAGTTTTCCTTCCCCGGCGGCATCCCCAGCCACGCCTCACCGGATACGCCGGGATCGATACACGAAGGCGGGGAGCTGGGGTATGCGTTGTTCCATGCCTACGGCGCCGTATTCGACAACCGCTATCTGATTGCCTGCTGCGTGGTCGGTGACGGCGAAGCGGAAACCGGTCCGCTGGCGACCGCCTGGCATTCCAACAAATTCCTGAATCCGCAGACCGATGGCGCCGTGCTGACCATCCTGCACCTCAACGGCTACAAGATCGCCAATCCGACCATCCTGGCCCGCATCGGCCACGACGAACTGGAGAGCCTGTTCGTCGGTTACGGCTACCAGCCGATCTTCGTCGAAGGCGAGCACCCGGAAACCATGCACCGTTTAATGGCGGTGGCCGTGGATAAGGCGATTGCCGATATCCAGTCGATCCAGCGCAAGTCGCGCGAAGGTGACATCGTGACGCGCCCGCGCTGGCCGATGATCATCCTGCGGTCGCCCAAGGGGTGGACCGGACCCAAGGTGGTCGATGGCAAGAAAAGTGAGGACTCGTGGCGCTCGCATCAGGTGCCGTTCGGCGACATGAACCGGCCAGAGCATATCCAGCTGCTGGCCGACTGGATGGCCTCGTACAAACCGTCTGAACTGTTTGGCGAAGATGGCCGGCTGAAGCCCTGGATCGCGGCTCTGGCACCGGTCGGCGAACGCCGCATGGGGGCCAATCCGCATGCTAACGGTGGGGCCTTGCTGCGCGATCTGCGCCTGCCGGATTGTCGCGACTATGCGGTTGAGGTGCCCACGCCGGGCGCTACGCAGGGCGAAGCGACGCGGACCTTGGGCGTCTTCCTGCGCGACGTGATGCGTCGGAACCCGGACAATTTCCGTGTTTTCGGGCCGGACGAAACCGCCTCCAACCGGCTGGATGCCTTATTCGAGGTCAGTAACCGCAGCTGGATGGCTGAGCGTTCAGCCGACGACGACCATCTGGCGCCGGATGGGCGGGTGATGGAAATGCTCTCCGAGCACGCCTGCCAGGGCTGGCTCGAGGGCTACCTGCTCAGCGGGCGGCATGGCTTGTTTTCCTGCTACGAAGCCTTCATCCACATCGTCGATTCGATGTTCAACCAGCACGCCAAGTGGCTGAAGATGTGCGAGGAGATCCCCTGGCGGAAGCCCATAGCCTCGCTCAATATCCTGCTTACCTCGCATGTCTGGCGCCAGGATCACAATGGCTTTTCGCACCAGGACCCCGGTTTCATCGACCATGTGGTCAACAAGAAGGCCGACATCATCCGTGTCTATCTGCCGGCGGACGCCAATACGCTGCTCTGCGTGGCCGACCGCTGCCTGCGCAGCCGCAACCTGGTCAATGTCATCGTCGCCGGCAAGCAGCCGGAATGGCAATGGCTCGCCATGGACGCCGCGGCCAGGCACGTCGAAGCCGGTATCGGGCGCTGGGTGTGGGCCTGCAGCGACCATACTGGCGAAGCCGACGTCGTGCTGGCATCGGCCGGCGATGTCCCAACCTTGGAAATGCTGGCCACGATCGACCTGCTGCGCCAACTGGCCCCGGAGCTGAAAATCCGCTACATCAACGTCGTCGACCTGATGACCCTGCAGCCGCAGGAAGAGCACCCGCACGGCCTGGCTGACGACGAATTCAACACATTGTTCACCGCCGACCGGCCCGTCATCTTCGCCTACCACGGCTATCCGTGGCTGATCCATCGGCTGACCTACCGGCGGGCCAATCCGAACCTGCATGTGCGCGGCTATGTGGAAGAGGGGACGACGACGACGCCATTCGACATGGTCGTCCTCAATAAACTGGACCGTTTCCATCTCGTCATCGACGTTGCCGAACGGGTGCCCAAGCTACAGTCGCGAGCCGCACATCTCAGGCGGGTCATGGATGACAAGCTTGCGCAGCATCGGCAGTTCATCCTCGAGCATGGCGAGGACATGCCGGAAATCAGGGGCTGGCAGTGGCCGGGAGCAAAATTCTGAATGGCCTGTTCGGCCGTGTATCGGGCTGCCGGTCACTTTTATGAAAATGGGCCGCGATGCCCTTTTTCCCCCTTGGAGGTTTCGGGATCTGCATTGATATCCGGTTGCTTGTGGCCGGTTTGGGGCTGCGCATTGTCCTTGGCCGGACCTAGCGCGCCGCCGCTTTCCTTCTCGTCCCGCTCATGCTGCCCTTCGTCGACCTGTTGATCGAGGGTAAATTCGACGTCCTGGCTCTGTTCCGGGCTGCTCAGTCCCGGACGGACTCGTGGTTTGTGTCCCATAACGACCTCCATATCATTCACTACAGTCCAACGGAGAGGCAAATGTCGTGCCTTGATCGTCTGTGCGAAGCGGAGGGGACGCCGGGGCGTAACGGATTTCCCTGCCGGGAGCTGGCGGTAAAAACTTCATCGGCGTGTCGATTTTTCAAGGCCAGGAATGGCCAAGTGGACCGGCTAACCAGCGGCCTGTCGGCTGTCACGGTTTTCAGGCAGGTGGCTATTGCCAAGCCGAAGAGCTGGCCGCTTGAGCCGGATTGCCAGATTTAGTCCTGCTGACAGCAGCCGATGCCTGGCACAAGTTGGCCGAGCTTCCGGCGACCGAACGAACATCGAGCCGGGACTTCCCTTGAGCCCCCGCTTCTTGCGAAATCGCCGGTTTGGTCTTTTTTACCCGGATGGTATTCCTGTAAATGGCCATGACCGTGACAAACCGCACGCTCGAAGAACTGAAGGCGCCCTTACCATGAGGTGGTATCCCGCTCTCCCATTGATACGTACTTGCTTACCACGATGAGTCTCTCCAGATTTTTCCGCACCGTGCCCACCGGGAATCCCATGACACAAGAACTGGGCTTGCTTGTCCGCGCTTCACTGGCGGCCGCCCTTGCCGGATGTTTCATGACGCCGGCACTGGCGACCCCGGAAAAAGCCGCCAGTTACTACGAAGACGCGCTGCGTCGCTTCGAAAAGGACGACTTGCCGGCCGCCGTCATCCAGTTGAAGAATGCCATCCAGCAAGATCAGAAAATGCTGGCGGCGCATCTGCTGCTCGGCAAGGCCTTGCTGAAGGATGGCGATCTGAAAGGGGCGGAAGCAGCTTTCGAAGAGGCGCTCAAGCAAGGCGTCAATCGCGGTGAAGTCGCCATGCCGCTCGGTCAGGTATACATGGCCCTGGGGCGCCCCGAGGCTGTCATCGACCGCATCCAGCCTTCAGGACTTTCGCCGGCCCTGCAAGTCGACATCCTGACCCTGCGCGGTAATGCCTTCCTTGAATCCGGGAAAAACAGCCTCGCGACCCAGAGTTTCGATCAAGCCAGGTCCATCGATCCGCGGTCCGCCACGCCGTTGATCGCCGAAGTTTCCATGTTGCTGGGTATGGGCCGGATCGATCAGGCACGCGAAAAAGCCAGCAAGGCGGTCGAACTGGCGCCGAACAACGCCTTCGCGTGGAATGCCAAGGCCTCCGTCTTGCATGCGTCGCTCGATGCGGCAGGCGCCATGGCGGCTTACGACAAGGCCATTGCGCTCACGCCCAAGCATGTCGATGCGCGCATCGCCAGGGCGGCCTTGCTCATCGACCTGAAACGCGAGACGGAAGCACGCAAGGATCTCGACTACCTGCTCGAACAGGCTCCGGATGAACCGCGTGCGGCCTATCTGCGCGCCGTTCTTGCCGGACAAAAAGGCGATGCGGCGGCGGTCAACGATGCACTGAAGGAAGTGACGCGCACCATCGATGCCGTGCCGCCGGCGTGGCTGGCCCGTCGCGAGCAGTTGCTGATGGCCGGTGCCCTGGCCCATTACGGTCTGGGCAATCATCAGAAAGCGCGCGAATATCTCGATGCGCTGATTGCCCGCAACCCCGGCAACAACGCCGCCAAAAAGCTTCTTGCTTCGATCTATGTCGATGTCAAGGACTATGCTCGGGCGCAGTCCCTGCTCGAGTCGCTGCAGAGGGCTTTGCCGGAAGACCCGCAGGTGATGTATCTGCTGGGTTCTGTGAATC
>DATGXM010000009.1:0-6653 GCA_035298985.1 Azonexus sp.
GGGATGTGGCGGCTGGTGCGCGTCTCGCCGTGCAGGAAGATGGGGATTTCAGCGTTCTTGTGGCGAATCTCGGACACGAAGGCGCGCAGTTCGGCCAGCGTTTCTTCCGGCTCCAGCGCCAGTTCCTCGTCATCGATGGACAGGATGAAGGTCGAGGCCCGGCTCTGCTGCTGGGCGAAGGACGTCAGGTCGCCGTAGCTGGTCACCCCCAGCACTTCCAGGCCTTCCTTCTCGATGGCGTCGGCCAGCGCGCGGATGCCAAGGCCCGAGGCGTTCTCGGAGCGGAAGTCTTCGTCGATGATGATGACGGGAAAGTGGAAGCGCATGGGATTCAATCCTCAAAAAGCGGCGACCCGCCGCAGCGGGTCGAAGAATATGGCGGTTTCGTTACACCTGCGTGTATTCCGTTTACAGATCAAGTGTGACGCGAAGACGAGACAAAGACAGTGCCAATAGCACGGCGAGGCAATGTCGACAACATCACGGTTGGTCTGAAAATGGAATCAGATCTTGGGCAGGGTGACACCTTCCTGCCCCTGGTACTTGCCGCCGCGATCCTTGTACGAGGTCTCGCAGATTTCGTCGGACTCGAAGAACAGCACTTGGGCGCAGCCCTCGCCGGCGTAGATTTTGGCCGGCAGCGGGGTGGTGTTGGAGAATTCCAAGGTGACATGGCCTTCCCATTCCGGCTCGAACGGCGTCACGTTGACGATGATGCCGCAGCGGGCATAGGTCGATTTGCCGAGGCAGACGGTGAGCACCGAGCGCGGAATGCGGAAATACTCCATGGTGCGGGCCAGCGCGAAGGAGTTCGGCGGGATGATGCAGACGTCAGACTCGATCTCGACGAAGGATTTCGGGTCGAAATTCTTCGGATCGACCACCGTCGAGTTGATGTTGGTGAACACCTTGAATTCGCGGGCGCAGCGGATGTCGTAGCCGTAGCTCGACGTGCCGTAGGAAACAATCTTCTGGCCATTGACCTCGCGCACCAGTTCGGGCGCGAAGGGCTCGATCATGCCGTGCTCTGCCGCCATGCGGCGTATCCACTTGTCTGATTTGATGGCCATTTTCTCGGTTCCGGTCGACAAAAAACAAAGGCGGGATTTTACCCGCCTTTGTTGGCCAAATTGTCTACAAATTACGTGTTTTGCACGACGATATTCGGGAATTTCGAGGTCATGTCCTTGGCCTTCTCGCCGATCTTGACCGCCACGCGGCGGGCGATGCCGCGGTAGATTTCGGCCGTGCGTGAATCCGGGGCGCCGACCACCGTGGGCTTGCCGCCGTCGGCCATCTCGCGGATGGCCAGTTCGAGCGGCAGGCTACCGAGGAATTCGACGTTGTAGTCGGCACACATCTTCTTGCCGCCGCCGGTGCCGAAGATGTGCTCCTCGTGGCCGCAGTTCGAGCAAATATGGATGCTCATATTCTCGATGATCCCGAGAATCGGCACATTGACTTTCTCGAACATCTTCAGGCCCTTGCGCGCGTCGATCAGCGCGATGTCCTGCGGCGTGGTGACGATCACGGCGCCGGTCACCGGCACCTTCTGGGTCAGCGACAGCTGGATGTCGCCGGTACCCGGCGGCATATCGACGATCAGGTAATCGAGATCGCGCCAGTTGGTCTGGCCGAGCAACTGGTCGAGCGCCTGGGCGACCATCGGGCCGCGCCAGACCATGGGCGTTTCGACATCGACCATGAAACCGATCGACATGGCCTGCACGCCATAGGCTTCGAGCGGCTCCATGCTCTGACCGTCCTTCGATTCCGGCTGCTGGCCGGCCAGGCCGAGCATTTGCGGCTGCGACGGGCCGTAGATATCGGCATCGAGGATGCCGACACTGGCGCCTTCCTGGGCCAGCGCCAGGGCCAGGTTGACCGCCGTCGTGCTCTTGCCGACGCCGCCCTTACCGGAAGCCACGGCGACGATGTTCTTGACGCCCGGCAGCAGCTTGACGCCCATTTGTACCGAGTGGGCGACGATCTTGGTGAACACGTTGGCCGACACGTTGCCGACACCCGGCACGGTACGCACGGCGGCGATGACCTGCTTGCGGATGGCGTCGATCTGGGTCTTGGCCGGATAGCCGAGTTCGATGTCGAAGGAGACGTCGTCACCGTCGATCTTGATGTTCTTCGCCGCCCGGCCGCTGACGAAATCCTTGCCGGTATTGGGATCGACCGCAGCAGAGAGCGCAGCCTTGATTTGCTGTTCAGTAAAACTCATGGAAACTCCGGATGGGTGGACGGCCGGGAAAATACCCGAGCAATTTTGTCCAGTATAACCGAAACCCGACGCGCGAATCGGCTGCCATGGACGATATCGCGATGGTAACCCGCTGCTGCGTCGCCCAGACGCAACAGCTCCGATGTCGTTAGCCGCTACGCGACCGCCCCGTCGCGGTAAAATCACGCTTTATTCTTCCAAAATCCGCTCCCATGTCGCGCAAGATCCTCGTCACGTCCGCACTGCCCTACGCCAACGGCGCCATCCACCTTGGCCACCTGGTCGAATACATCCAGACCGACATCTGGGTGCGCTACCAGAAAATGGCCGGCAACGAGTGCTGGTACGTCTGCGCCGACGACACGCACGGCACGCCGATCATGCTGCGTGCCGAGAAGGAAGGCATCACGCCGGAACAGCTGATCGAGCGCGTGCATGGCGAGCACTACCGCGATTTCTCGGGCTTCCATGTCGGTTTCGACAATTACTACAGCACCCATTCGCCGGAAACCCGCGAATGCGCCAACGACATCTACCTGAAGCTGCGCGAAGCCGGCCTGATCGAGGTGCGCACCATCGAGCAGTACTTCGACCCGGTCAAGCAACTGTTCCTCCCTGACCGCTTCATCAAGGGCGAGTGCCCGAAGTGCCACGCCAAGGACCAGTACGGCGACAACTGCGAGGTGTGCGGTGCGGCCTATGCACCGACCGACCTGATCGAACCTTTCTCCGCCATTTCCGGTGCCAAGCCGGAACTGCGCAATTCGGAACACTACTTCTTCAAGCTGTCCGACCCGCGCTGCGAGGCTTTCCTGCGCCAGTACACCGGCAAGGACAACGGCGTGCTGCAGGCCGAGGCCGCCAACAAGATGCAGGAATGGCTGGGCGCCCCGGGCGACAACAAGCTGACCGACTGGGACATTTCGCGCGACGCGCCCTACTTCGGCTTCGAGATCCCCGATGCGCCAGGCAAGTACTTCTACGTCTGGCTCGACGCGCCGATCGGCTACATGGGCTCGTTCAAGAACCTGTGCACCACGAAAGGCCTCGATTTCAACGAATACTTCAAGCCGGATTCGACCACCGAGCTGTACCACTTCATCGGCAAGGACATCCTCTACTTCCACGCGCTGTTCTGGCCGGCCGAACTGCAGCACGCCGGCTTCCGCACGCCGACCAAGATTTTCGCCCACGGCTTCCTGACCGTCGATGGCGCCAAGATGTCCAAGTCGCGCGGCACTTTCATCACCGCCGAGAGCTTCATCAAGACCGGGCTGAACCCGGAATGGCTGCGCTACTACTACGCCGCCAAGCTGTCGGCGACCATGGAAGACATCGACCTCAACCTCGAGGACTTCTGCGCCCGCGTCAATTCCGACCTGGTCGGCAAGTACGTCAATATCGCCAGCCGCTCGGCCGGTTTCATCGCCAAGCGCTTCAATGGCCAGCTGGCGCCGGCTGCCGCCGACCTGCCGGCGATCAAGGCCATCCAGGAAGCCGCGCCGCGCATCGCCGAACTGTACGAGGCGCGCGAATTCGGCAAGGCCATGCGCGAGATCATGGCGCTGACCGACGCCGCCAACCAGTATGTCGACAGCGTCAAGCCGTGGGAACTGGCCAAGCAGGAAGGCAAGGAAGTCGAGCTGCATGCCGCCTGCACCAATGCGCTGAACCTGTTCCGCCTGCTTACCGTGCTGTTGAAGCCCATCCTGCCGGTGGTGGCCGACAAGGTCGAGAAGTTCATGAACATCGCGCCGCTGGCGTGGAGCGATGCCCAGAGCCTGCTCGCCGGCGGCCATGCCATCAATGCCTACGAGCACCTGATGACGCGCGTCGATCCGAAGCTGATCGAGAAGCTGGTCGACGCCAACAAGGAATCGCTGGCCCCGGCGCCGGAACAGCAATCCCAGCAGCGCCACGGCGAACACCAGCAGAAGGAAGCGGCCAAGGCCAAGGAAGCCAAGGTGGCCCCCGCTCCGGCCGCCGAAGGCCTGTGCAGCATCGACGACTTCATGAAGGTCGATCTGCGCATTGCCCGCATCGCCAATGCCGAACACGTCGAGGGCGCCGACAAGCTGGTGCGCCTGACCCTGGACGTCGGCGAGGAAAAAACGCGCAACGTGTTCGCCGGCATCAAGGCCGCCTACGACCCGGCGCAGCTGATCGGCCGGCTGACCGTCATGGTCGCCAATCTGGCGCCGCGCAAGATGAAGTTCGGCCTGTCGGAAGGCATGGTGCTGGCCGCCTCGGACGGCGAGGGCAAAACCCCGGGACTATTCCTGCTGTCGCCGGATTCGGGCGCGCAGCCGGGTATGCGTGTCAAGTAAGCGGGAAGACAGGAATGCGGCGGGGTATGAACGCCGCATTCCTGCTGCAGCGCAGCAATCCGGCGTTTTACTTCAAGTATTACTTTAAGTTAAACGCCCAATTCGGCCGCTGGATTTGTTCTTTTCAAACTATCCACAAAAACTGTGGATAACTCTGTGAATGAATGTGGATGGCAAGCACTAAGTGGCCGTTTCACAAGGACTTTCCTTACCTTGCCCGAAACTTGAGCTTAGCCGCAACCCTTTGATTTATAAGCCAATAGCCGACCGGGGCAGCAAATCAACAAATTCAACATCCATAAATTGTCAACACCCAAAAGCATGCCCCAACACTGTGCATAACTCCGAACTTGACTTCCGGCTTGTCAAGTCCTTTGCAAGACTTTTTTTCACGGCCTAGAAAATACAGAAAACGCATGCTCAACTCCGTCACGCGTCCGCCCCGCCCCCGTTTGACCGCCCGTATTGCAGCCTACGGCCTGGTCGATGTCTTCGGTCTGTCCTGCGTCGGGATCGGCGCCAGCTGGTTCGCTGCCGGCAAAGGCGCCATCCTGGCCAATTTCCCCGGCTCGCTGCTCGAAGCCGTGGCCTGCACGGCGGGCGGCGCTGCCGTCATGATCTGGGCGGTCGCCCGCATCCTGCGCGAAATCGCCCTGCAAGCCCCCGAGTTGCAGGCGCGCTACGACGCCTATATCGCCGCCCAGCATCCGGACAAGGTCCGTCGCCCGGACGAAGCCGGGTAGGCACTCATCTTGGCGCGCACGGCGCCGACGGCTAGTCGCCGGACTTGCTGCCCGGCTTGAGCCAATCCGGCAATTCGCGATTGCCGGCGTTGTCGATGACGTATTGGCGGATCAATTTGCGCACCACCTGCGACGGCGTCAGGTCGTGTTCGGCGCAGATCTCCTCGAACAGCTTCTTCTTGCGCGGATCGATCAGCAGGGTCAGGCGGGCAGTACGGTTCTCCATGAACTTCGCTCTGGTTAAATTTGTATCGCATCATGTTAACATATGATTAACATTGACGATTAATAGAACGCTCATATAATGCACCGCTTATTCCCTGAGCGCGTGCCATGAAAATCGCCTTCCGCCCCAAGCTCCTCGATTGTCTGCCCGGCTACAGTCGGGCGCAGCTGGGCAAGGACCTGGCCTCGGGAATCACCGTCGGCGTCCTCGCCCTGCCGCTGGCCATGGCCTTCGCCATCGCCTCCGGCTGCTCGCCGACCGCCGGCATCTGGACGGCCATCGTCGCCGGCTTCCTGATCTCGGCCTTCGGCGGTTCGCGCGTGCAGATCGGCGGCCCGACCGGCGCTTTCATCCCCATCATCTACGGCATCGTCGCCCTGCACGGTTTCGTCAATCTGCTCGGCGCGACCATGCTGGCCGGCGCCTTCCTGCTCGCCATGGGACTCGCGCGCATGGGCCAACTGATCCGTTTCATCCCGGTCACCGTCGTCATCGGCTTCACCAACGGCATTGCCGTGGTCATCTTCCTCGCCCAGCTCAAGGATTTCTTCGGGCTCAAAATCGACAACCTGCCGGCCGAATTCTTCCTCCGCATCAAGACCCTGGCCGCCTACGCCGACACCGTCGACCTGCCGACCCTCGGCCTCGCCACAGTCTGTTTCGCCTTCCTGCTCTCCTACAACGGGTTGGCGCAACGCATCGCCTTGCTGCGCCGGGCGCCGGGGCCGCTCGTCGTGCTGATCGCCGGCACCCTGGTGTCCTTCCTGTTCGACCTGCCGGTGGAAACCATCGGCAGCCGTTTCCATGGCATTCCGCAGGAGCTGCCCAGTTTCGGCCTGCCCGCCCTGTCCATCCACGACTTCGGCAAGCTGATCTCGCCGGCCATCACCATCGCCCTGCTCGGTGCCATCGAATCGCTGCTCTCGGCCCGCGTCGCCGACAGCCAGATCGACGACCGCCACGACCCCAACCAGGAACTGGTCGCCCAGGGCCTGGCCAATCTTGCCGCCCCGCTGTTCGGCGGCTTTGCCGCGACCGGCGCCATCGCCCGCACCACCACCAACGTCAAGACCGGCGGGCGGACGCCGATCGCCGGCACCCTGGTGTCCTTCCTGTTCGACCTG
>DATGXM010000010.1:0-2538 GCA_035298985.1 Azonexus sp.
CGGGCGGCTTTCTGTTCGAGCCGCTCCCAATGCCGGTTTTAAGGCGCCGGCTGGACGCCCTGCCGGGGAACCGGCCACATGCTCCAAACGCACGCCCCCGCGTTGCGTTTCGTGGCCGGCCATCGGCATGTTTGCCGCTCCGGCGTTCAGCCGCCCAGCGCGGCCTTCAGCGACTGCACTTCCTCTTCCGACTCCTCGATGATCTCGGCCAGCGTTTCGGCATCGAACAGGGTATCGAGCATCGAGGTATCGACTGCGCCGTCGAGTTCCGGATCGCGCCAGCACGAACTGCGGTTGGCGATCTTGTTGGCGACGTACAGCACGTCCGACAGGTTGTTGACGGCGCTGATCTCGCGATCGGTTTCGTGATCGCGTACCGCTTCCAGCACCGACTCCGGCGAACCGAGCGCCGACAGCAGGGCATGGCCGATGTTGTCGTGCCAGCCGACGAGCAAGGCGTGCAGTTCGGCCTTGTCGTTGACCAGTTCCGGAAAATTGGCCGCCCGCGACATCAGGTAGAAGACGCCGAGGTCATGCACCAGGCCGCTGAACATGGCTTCGTCGCCGTTGATCCTGGCCAGCTTGCGTGCCAGCACGCGGCACAGCGCGGCGACGTGCGAGGTGTGTTCCCACAGGCGCTGCGACAGGCCCTCGAAGGGCTGCATCTGTTTCGACTTCAGCAACTGTTCCATGGCCACCGCGAAGGACACGGTGCGCACCGCTTCCATGCCGACCCGGACAATGGCGCTCTTCACGTCGGCGATCTCGCGCCCGCTCGGATTCAGGGCCACCGAATTCGCCATGCGGATGATCTTGGCGCTCATCAGCGGCTCGGCGCCGACCAGCTTGGCCAGCTGTTCGACGCTGAGATTGGGGTCCTTCAGGGCCGTGCGGACCTGGAAGGTGATGTCGAGAAAGGTCGGAAAGGTGATCTCGTCGCTCGACAGGTCGCGGGCGATGTCTTCGAGTATCTTGAAGGTAACGGCGTTGGTCATGCTTGCACCCTTGGGCAGTGAGGCGATTGCCACCGGGAACGACGCCGCCCCCGGTCACCGGCGTGATCAGAACGGAATGTCGTCGCCCAGATCGTCGAACGAAGGCTTCGGCTTGTTCTTGGGCGGGGCCGGCGAGTAGTCGGTCGGCTCGTCGTAGCCACCGCCACCGCCGCCGGCCGGCGCGCCCATGCCCTGGCGGCCGCCCAGCATCTGCATCTCGGTGGCTTCGATTTCGGTGGTGTAGCGGTCCTGGCCATCCTTGTCGGTCCACTTGCGGGTCTTGATGCGGCCTTCCAGATAGACCTGCGAACCCTTCTTCAGGTACTGGCCGGCGATCTCGGCCAGCTTGCGGTAGAAGACGACGCGATGCCATTCGGTCATTTCGCGCTTTTCACCGCTGTTCTTGTCCTTCCAGCTATCCGTCGTCGCCAGGCGGATGTTGCACACAGCGTCGCCGCTGGCCGTGTAGCGGGTTTCCGGATCGGCCCCCAGGTTGCCGACGAGAATGACCTTGTTTACCGATGCCATTGTCTATGTCTCCTAAACAGTTGGTGCCGCCGCAGCCGCTTGGCGCCGTTGCGGAAAATTCATGGTATTCGCCACCGCCAGCCAGATCAGGACCAGACCGGTACACGCGGCAAAAACAGCATTATCGCCGAAATGCTGCGCAATATATCCGCCCAGCGCACCGCCGATGAAAAGCCCCATCGCCTGGGTCGTGTTGTAAACGCCCAGCGCGGCGCCCTTGGCCGCCGGCGGTGCGGTACGCGAGACCAGCGAGGGCAGCGTCGCTTCCAGCACGTTGAAGGCGACGAAGAAGAGCAGCAGCCAGAAAGCGAGCGACCACAAGCTTTCATGCAGCAGGTAGAGACCGCCTTGGACGGCTGCCAGCAGACCGACCGCAGCGATGAAGACGGGGCGCATCTTGTCCTTGCGCTCGGCGGCGATGATGGCCGGCACCATGATGGCGAAGGAGACCAGCACCGCCGGCAGATAGACCTTCCAGTGCGCCGCGGCGGCCAGCCCGCCATGATCGACCAAGGCGTGCGGCAGCACGACGAACATCGCCATCTGGACCATGTGCAACGTGAAGATGCCGAGATTCAGGCGCAGCAGATCGGGATCGAAAACCACCCGGCGCAGCGGCAGCTTTTCATGGCCGGCCGGTACCGGCGCCGGCGGCACGGCCTTGAGCAACAGGCCGATGGCAGACAGGGCAAGCACGCCGGTCATCACGAACAGCCCGGACATGCCGATCCAGCCGTAGAGGATCGGCGCGCCGACCAGCGACAGCGCGAAGACCAGGCCGATCGACGAACCGATCATCGCCATCACCTTGGTGCGATGCTCCTCGCGCGTCAGGTCGGCGGCCAGCGCGGTGACCGCGGCCGAGATGGCGCCCATGCCCTGCAGCACACGGCCGACGATGATCCAGGTCATGTCCGGCGCCCAGGCAGCGACGAAGCTGCCCAGCGCTAAGATCAGCAGACCGACGACGATGGCCTGTTTGCGCCCGAAAATATCGGAAGCGATGCCGTAGGTA
>DATGXM010000011.1:0-9861 GCA_035298985.1 Azonexus sp.
CCTGCGTCGCCAGGTAGTTGTCGATTTCGCCGTCGGAGATCACCAGCTTGCTGTCCACTTCCCGCTCGCGCAGACGTACCGAGACCATTTCATTGCGGATGTCCTCACGGAAACTGGCGAATTGCAAACCATCCTTCTCCAGTGCGGCACGGAACTCGGGCAGCGACATCTTGTTGCCGGCGGCGATGCGCCCGATGGCCTGGTCGAGCTGGACGTCATCGACCCGCATGCCGGATTCCTTGGCGTACTGCAGTTGCGCCCGGTCCATGATCAGGCGTTCGAGCATCTGGCGTTCGAGAACGTCCTGCGGCGGCAAGGGCGTTCCCTGCTTCTGCAATTGCTTGAGGGCGGAGGCCAGACGATTGCGCAACTCGACGTAGGTAATCACGTCGGAACCGACGACAGCCACGATGCGGTCGGCCTCGACCGGTTCCGGCGACTCGGCGAACGAGACCTGGGAAAACAGGCTGCCCAGGCAGGCGATCAGGAAAACGAGGGTGCGAACGAATGGGGTCATGGGAGTCACTAGGGGGTAAGCAGGTGGCTGTCGGTGGGCAACTCGTTGATCTTGCCATACCCCGGGATGCTGCGCCGGAGCATGCCGATCGGGTTGGCACCGATGCTGCCGAAATCGTTGAGTTCAAGTTGCAGGAACAGCGTCTCGTTGGGTGTGCCGGAAATTGCCGCCAGGCGCTGCCCGACCAGGCGCAACGACCAGCAACTGGCGTTGTACTCGACACCGGCAATCACTTCCAGCGCTTTGCTGTCACGCAGCGAGTAGTTATAGCGGCCGACCGCGTACCAGTTTGCCGACAAAGGCCACTGGCCGGCGAAATCCATCTGGTCGACCGTCGAGGCGCCGGTCAGTGCGTCGCGCGTGTAGCGATAGCTGGCGGACAGCACCTTG
This sequence comes from Azonexus sp., assembly GCA_035298985.1. Lineage (GTDB taxonomy): Bacteria > Pseudomonadota > Gammaproteobacteria > Burkholderiales > Rhodocyclaceae > Azonexus. The sequence goes on from DATGXM010000011.1 coordinate 908, forward strand.
CCGAACTCCGGCTGGAAGCGTGCGCCGGCCGAGAAGCGTTCGATGACGTTTTCCCGGTAGTTGTACTCGGTCGCCAGGTCCATGTAGGTCTTGGGCGCCACCAAACCGTTGAACGCCGCGACGATATTGGAGAAGTCCTGCTGCCGCGTCGTCTCGCCGGGGATGGAAACCCGCTGCGGCTGGAAGTAATAACGCTGGCCGATCATCGCCTTGAAGCGTTCGACCCCCGTCTCGCCATCGAGCAGCCGCGTGGTCAGGCCGGCGGTCAGCTGATTGGCGTCGTTGATGCGGTCGTAGCCGCTGTAGCGATTCTCCGAGAAAATCTGCGCGAAATTGAAGTCGGACAAGGCTGTATCGAACAGCGGAATCTGGCTCTGGTCCTTGTACGGAATATTCACGTAATAGAGGCGCGGCTCCAGGGTCTGGATATAACCCTTGCCGAACCAGTCGCCTTCGCGCTCGAAAACCACGGTCGAATCGAGCGAGAAGGTCGGCAAGGCCCGGCTGTAGGTATTGGGCAGTCCGGAAGCCTGCTCGTCCAGCGAGTACTTGGTCAGGTGCAGCCCGACCTTGGGCGTGATCTGGAAGGCCGGATGCACGATGGGCAGCGATATCTGCGGGTAGAGCACCACGCGATCTCCCTGCACCTTGGTCGGATCGACGTGGGTGAAACGCGAATACTGGCCGATCGCCGCGAAATCCGTCTTCAGCAGGTTCGGCTTGTAGGCGATCAGATTCAGTTGCGGCTCGAGGAAGTAGGGGCGCGCAATCGGGTTGGCCGGATCGATCTGCAAGGTCTGGTAACGCAGGACCTGCATATTGGTCTGCAGCCACGGCGAGGGCGAATAGCCGAGCGACACCTGCCGCGGCAACTGGGTTTGCGAGGTCTGCAGCAGGCGCGAGGTCAGATCCTGCCAGTAGTAATCGTCGGAAACGCCGTTCCAGTTGATGGTCGTTGAAAAACCACGCCCCAGGTTCTGCCGGTGGTCGAAGCGATAGGCATAGCGGCTGCGCCCCAGCACCTCGTCGTTCGCCATGTACTCGACACGCGCCTGCCCCTCGTAGTTGTAATCGATGTAACGGGCATCGGCCCCCAGCTGGGTGCCTCGCTTCGACAGGTAGCGCGGGGTCAGGGTCAGGTCGTAATTCGGTGCCAGGTTGAAGTAATAGGGCACCGTCAAATCGAGGCCGCTGCGCGTCGAGGTCGAGAAATGCGGATGCAGGATGCCGGAACGACGCTGGTTGTTCAGCGGGAAGGAAGCCAGCGGCGTATAGAAGATGGGTGCCCCCTGGAACCACAGGGTGGCATCCCTGGCGGTCCCCTTTCCTTCGTCGTAGTCGAGGTGCGTTTCCGCCGTCTTCAGGTACCAGTCGGCACTGCCCGGCTTGCAGGTCGAGTAGGTATTGCCGAACAGCGACATCTGGTTCTCGCCCTCGAAATCGATACGCTCGGCATAACCGTTGGCCTCCGACGGACGCGGCGGCGGCAGTTGCGTCGGCAGCCCGTAGCTGTTGGCGACATTGAGCATCATCGGGGCGCCGGAAGTATTTGCATTGCTGCTCGCCACCGTCACCACCGTCTGCTGCTGGGCGTAGAAGCGGCTCGGCACGTCGCGCACGATGTGATAGGTCACCTGTTCGGCGGAACCGATCTGTGCGTCCATCTTCATGCGCAGATGCGGGCCGCTGATCTCGGAGCCATCCTGCAGCAGGCGGACGGAGCCGGTTGCATCGACTTCGTCGTCGAGCGGCCGATAGGTCAGGCGGTCCGCATAAAGCAGGTTGCCGACCTTGCGCAATTCGACATTGCCTTCGGCCTCCGTCACCTCGTCGGCCTGCCCCTCGATCTGGTCGGCGATGATGAACAGCGGATAGCTGTCGTCGGGTTTCAGTTCGACTGGTTTTTCCTCGATCGGCGCCTTGGCCGCCTGGGTCTTGTCGACCGGTTCCTTCTTTTTCTTCAGGACGTCGAATTTGCGCTCCTGGCGCAGATTGAGCGGCAGGTCGTTGGCCGCCAGCAAAAGCGGTTGGCCGTCTTCCGGCACAGACGAGTCGGCAGCCGGTGCGATCGTCCGTTCGAGATCGACAGCCGCATAGCCCGCCTGCGTGCCGGCGAACAGGCAGCAAACGAAAACAGCAAGCGGGCGGCGGGAAAAACCGGGCATTCAGGCGTTCGAGAGTGGGCGAGGACCGGAACGACCGGAACCCGAGTGTTAAAATCTCGCCATTTTACAACGAACCCATCTCCGCCCGCTTATGCAAGCCTCGTCGCGCGATCAACTTGTTACAAACTGGGTAGCCGAGCGCTTCCCCAATCAATCCGTCCAGATCACCCCGGCCTCGGCCGACGCCAGCTTCCGCCGCTATTTCCGCCTGACCTGGCCGGACGGCAGCACGCGCATCCTGATGGACGCGCCGCCCGACAAGGAAGACTGCAAGCCCTTCATCCATGTCGCCGGCCTGCTCGCCAAGGCTGACCTCGCCGCGCCGCGCATCCTCGACAAGGACCTCGACAAGGGTTTCCTGGTCCTCTCCGACCTCGGCCGTATCGGCTACCTCGACGCGCTGAACGCCGACCTGAGCATGGCCGACCTGCTGATCCGCCCGGTGCTCGACGTGCTGGTCCAGTGGCAGCTGTCGACTGCCGCCGCCACGCTGCCGCCCTACGATGCCACGCTGCTGCGCCGCGAGCTCGACCTCTTCCCGGAATGGTTCATCGGCCGCCACCTCGGCGTCGAACTGAGTGCCGACGAGAAGATCATGCTGGACCGTACCTTCAAGTTCCTGATCAATTCGGCGCTGGCCCAGCCCAAGGTGTTCGTCCATCGCGACTTCATGCCGCGCAACCTGATGGTCGTCGAAAGCGCCGAACGCCTGACCCCGGGGATCATCGACTTCCAGGATGCCGTGATGGGGCCGATCACCTACGACGTCGTCTCGCTGTTCCGCGACGCCTTCATCTCCTGGGACGAAGAGCAGGAAATCGACTGGGTCGTCCGCTACTGGGAAAAGGCCCGCGCCGCCGGCCTGCCGGTGCGCGAGGATTTCGGCGCCTTCTGGCGCGAATACGAGCTGATGGGCCTGCAGCGCCACCTCAAGGTGCTCGGCATCTTCTGCCGCCTGAAATACCGCGACGGCAAGGACAAGTATGCCGAAGACCTGCCCCGCTTCATCAACTACGCCCGCAAGACGGCCGGCCGCTACGTCCAGCTCAAGCCGTTGCAGAACCTGTTCGACCGCCTGGAAGGCAACACCGAGCAGATCGGCTACCGCCGTTAGCCACTAGCAAGCAATGAAAGCCTTCATCCTTGCCGCCGGCCGCGGCGAACGCATGCGGCCGCTGACCGACCACACGCCCAAGCCGCTGCTGCCGGCAGGCGGCAAGCCCTTGATCGTCTGGCATCTGGAACGGCTGGCGGCAGCCGGATTTCGCGACATCGTCATCAATCACGCCCACCTCGGCGCGCAGATCGAAACCGCCCTGGGCGACGGTGCGCAATGGGGACTCAACATCGCCTATTCACCCGAACCGCCAGGCGCGCTGGAAACCGCCGGCGGCATCGCCAAGGCCCTGCCATTGCTCGGCGACCAGCCTTTCCTGGTGGTCAATGGCGACATCTATTGCGACTGGGACTTCAACCGGGCCCGGCAGCTGGCTGCGGCAAACGCCCATCTGGTCATGGTCGCCAACCCGGCGCACCATGCCGGCGGCGACTTCAGCCTGGACGGCGAACGCGTCATTTACGCCAACGGCGAGCAAACACTCACTTATGCCGGTATCGGCATTTTTTCGCCTTCTTTCTTCACCGGCGTGACGCCCGGCACGATCATGAAGCTGCGTCCGCTGCTCGATGACGCGATTCGCCTCGGCACGCTGACCGGGGAACGCTACGCCGGCCGCTGGGTCGACGTGGGAACGCCGCAACGTCTTGCGGCGCTGGACCAAGAACTACGGGATGCCGAACTGAGGAACGCATGAGCCACGCCCACTTTCTCGCCCGCCGCAAGCGCCTGCTCAAGGTCATCGGCGACGGCGTCGCCATCGTGCCGACCGCGCCGGAAGTCATCCGCAACCGCGACGCGCACCATCTCTACCGTTTCGACAGCTACTTCTGGTACCTGACCGGCTTCCCGGAACCGGAAGCCGTCGTCGTGCTGATCGGCGGCAAAAAACCGAAATCCATTCTCTTCTGCCGCGAAAAGCACGAAGAACGCGAAATCTGGGACGGCTACCGCTACGGCCCGAAGGCGGCGAAAACCGCTTTCGGTTTCGACGCCGCCTACCCGATCGAGCAACTCGACAAGAAGCTGGCCGAATTCCTCGTCGACCGCGACACGCTGTGGCACGCCATCGGCCACGACGCCGAATGGGACGCTCGCATCGCCAAGGCGCTCAACGAAGTCCGCGCCCAGACCCGGGCCGGCAAGCGCGCCCCGCGTGCCATCCACGACCTGCGCGCCGAACTCGACGCCATGCGCTTGGTCAAGGACGCCGCCGAAGCTGACATCCAGCAGCGTTCGGCCGACATTGCCAGCGCCGGCCACGCCCGCGCGATGCGCGCCTGCCGCCCCGGCATGGCCGAGTACGAGCTAGAAGCCGAACTGACGTACGAATTCAGGAAGCGCGGCGCCGACGCCCACGCCTACACGCCCATCGTCGCCGGCGGCGCCAATGCCTGCGTGCTGCACTACGTCGAGAACAACAAGCTGCTCAACGACAACACCTTGGTCCTCATCGACGCCGGCTGCGAAGTCGAGGGCTACGCCGCCGACATCACCCGGACCTTCCCGGTCAACGGTCGCTTCACCGCGGCGCAGAAGGACGTCTACGAAATCGTGCTCGCCGCCCAGGCCGCCGCCATCGCCGTTACCGCCCCCGGCCGCCACTTCATGGAAGGCCACGATGCCGCCGTGCGCGTGCTGACCCAAGGGCTGGTCGACCTCAAGCTACTGCAGGGCGATCTCGACAACCTGATCGAAAAGGGTGATTTCCGCCGCTTCTACATGCACCGCACCGGCCACTGGCTCGGTCTCGACGTGCACGACGCCGGCGAATACAAGGTCGGCAACGCATGGACCGCGCTCGAACCCGGCATGACGCTGACCGTCGAACCCGGCCTCTACATCCGCCCGGCCGACGACATTCCGCCGGCGCTGGCCGGCATCGGCATCCGCATCGAGGACGACGTGCGGGTGACGGCCGACGGCTGCGACGTTTACACCACGGCACCGAAAACGGTGGCCGAGCTCGAAGAGGTCATGCGCCGTGACTGAGCCGGATGTTGAGCAGGTCGACATCCTGATCGTCGGCGCCGGCCCGGTCGGCATGACGCTGCACCTGGCGCTGGCCGCCGGCGGCCAGTCATCGCTGCTGCTCGACCGTCGCCCCTTGGCGGCCCAGCAGGCCGACCCGCGCGCCCTCGCCCTGTCGCACGGCGCCCGCCAGCTGCTCGAACAGATCAATAGCTGGCCGGCGCGCGCCGCAACGGCTATCGAAACCATCCACGTCTCGCAGAAGGACGGCTTCGGCCGTACCGTAATCGACCACGCCGACTACGCTCTACCCGCCCTCGGCTACGTCGTCCGCTACCGAGACCTGGTCGGCGCGCTGGCCGCCAACCTGACGTCCGACGCCGTGCTCGCCGAGGCGGAAATCCTCGACATCACCCCGGGCGAGGACCACGTCACCGTCGCCCTGCGCCACGCCGGTCAGCTGCGCACCATCCGCACCAGACTGCTCATCCACGCCGAAGGCACGCCGGGCGACGATCCGGCCATCACGGTCAGCGACTACGCCCAGCACGCCGTGATCTGCGAAGTGACACCAACGCCTAGCCACAACAAGCGCGCCTGGGAACGCTTCACGCCCGACGGCCCGCTTGCCCTGCTGCCGCTCGGCGATGAATACTCCATCGTGTTCACGCTGCCGCCAGCCCAGGCCGACGCCGTGATGGCGCTCGACGACGCCGCCTTCACCGCCGCCCTGCAAAAACAGTTCGGCCGCCGCCTGGCCTTCGCCAATCCCGGCCCGCGCAGCCGCTTCCCGCTGGCGCTCCGCCTGCGCGACACGCTGATCAAGGACAACGAGGTATGGATAGGCAACAGCGCACAGACCCTGCACCCGGTGTCCGGCCAGGGCTTCAACCTCGGTATCCGCGATGCCTGGCAACTGGCTGAAATCCTGCTCGAACAAGGCCTCGATCGCGACAGCCTGCGTCGTTACGCCGCCAGCCGCCGCCTTGACCGCCGCGGCAGCGCCTGGTTCACCGACCAGATCGTGCGCACCTTTTCCAACGATTTCGGCCCGCTGAAGCTGGTGCGCGGCCTCGGCTTGCTCGCCCTCGACGTCTGCCCGCCGGCCCGCCACTTCGTCGCCAAGCGCATGATCTGGGGCGCCCGCGCCTGGCCTTGATCTGCGCCAAGGGCGAAGACATGGTGCCGCGCTAAAGTTGCACCATTCGCCCCCTGCCCACTTGCATGAATAACACCACCGCCTGGTTCCTCGCCTGCCGACCGAAGACGCTGACCGTTTCGTTGTCGCCGGTCATCGTCGGCACCGCTGTCGCCTGGCATGACGTCGGTCATCTGCTCTGGCTGCCGCTCATTGCCGCTGCGCTGGGCTCTGCCTTCATCCAGATCGGCACCAACCTGTTCAACGATGTCGGCGATTTCCTGCGCGGTACCGACACCCCGGAACGCCTCGGCCCCAAGCGCGCCACGGCCGAAGGCTGGCTGACGCCGGGCAAGGTCAAGGCCGGCGCCTGGCTGTGCTTCGCGCTGGCCTTCCTGTGCGGCATCTATCTCGTCAGCCACGGCGGCTGGCCCATCGTCGCCATCGGCTTCGCCTCGCTGGCCGCCGGCTGGGCCTATACCGGTGGCCCGAAGCCGATTGCCTACGGCCCGCTCGGCGAGGTATTCGTTTTCGTGTTCTTCGGTCTGGTCGCCGTCGGCGGCAGCTATTACCTGCAAACCCTCGGCCTGTCGTCCAGCGCGCTGCTGGCGGCCGCCCTGGTCGGCATCCACGCCGCGGCGGTGATCACCGTCAACAATTACCGCGACCTCGACGGCGATGCGAAAAACGGCAAGAACACGCTCGCCGTCCGCCTCGGCCGCCCAGCCACCCGCCGCCTCTACGCCGCCGAAATGCTCGCCCCCTACGCCCTGCAGCCCCTGCTCGGCGGACTCGGCTGGCCGGCCACCCTGCCCCTGCTCTCCTTGCCGCTTGCACTCAAGCTTATCCGGCGTTTTCACCGCGAGCCACCCGGCCCGGTGTTCAATTCCATCCTCGCCGCCACCGCCGGCCTGCAACTCGTGTTCGCCCTGCTGTTAACCCTAAGCTTCACGATTTGACTATTTTTTAGGCGCTGACTCGGGTAAAATGCCCGCTTCCCCAGATCTGCCCCGCTGCCCGCGTTCGCCCATGGAATTTGTCGGTTTTACCTTACGGAACAATCTCTTCGTCGCGCCGATGGCCGGGGTCACCGATCGCCCCTTCCGTCAGTTGTGCAAGAAATTGGGCGCCGGCCTGGCGGTGTCCGAAATGGTCACCTCGAACTCGCTGCTCTACGGCAGCGCCAAGACGCTGCGCCGCGCCAACCACACCGGCGAAGTGGCGCCGATCTCGGTGCAGATCGCCGGCGCCGATCCGAAAATGATGGCCGAAGCGGCCAAGCACAACGTCGACAACGGCGCCCAGATCATCGACATCAACATGGGCTGCCCGGCCAAGAAGGTCTGCAACGTGATGGCTGGCTCGGCGCTGATGCAGGACGAAAAACTGGTCGGCCAGATCCTCGATGCCGTCGTCGGCGCCATCCCGGACACCCCGGTGACGCTGAAATTCCGCACCGGCTGGAATATTGCCAACAAGAACGCGCCGACCATCGCCCGCATCGCCGAATCTGCCGGCGTCCGCGCCGTCGCCATCCACGGCCGCACCCGCTGCCAGCAATATACCGGCGAGGCCGAATACGACACCATCGCCGCCGTCAAAACGCTGATCAAGATCCCGGTCATCGCCAACGGCGACATCACGACGCCGGAAAAGGCCAAGCACGTGCTCGACGTCACCGGCGCCGACGGCGTCATGATCGGCCGCGCCGCCCAGGGCCGCCCCTGGCTGTTCCGGGAAATCGAACACTATCTGAACACCGGCGAGCACCTGCCGCCGGCCGAGGTCAAGGAGATCCACGCCATCCTGCTGGCGCATCTCGAAGATCTCTACGCTTTCTACGGCCCGGAAACGGGGTTCAAGGTCGCCCGCAAGCACATCTCCTGGTACACCAAGGGGCTGGTCGGCTCGGCGGCCTTCCGCAAGGAAATGAACGTCCTGCCCAGCATCGACCAACAGATGCAGGCGGTGAACGATTTCTTCTGCCGCCTGGCGGCAGAGCATGCACACTTAAAATACACAGAGGAGGCGTTGGCAGCATGAGCCAACATGACTTGGGGAAGTGCGTCATCAACGCACTGGAGCAGTATTTCCGCGACCTGGACGGGGAAAAGCCGGCCGCGATCTATGACATGGTCTTGCGCAGCGTCGAAAAGCCGATGCTCGAGGTGGTGCTTGCCAAGGCCGGCGACAACCAGACGCTGGCCGCCGAGATGCTCGGCATCAACCGCAACACCTTGCGCAAGAAACTCACCGAACACCAACTGCTTTAGTTGCCAGTTATTAGTCGTTAGTTATTAGCTAACGGCTAAAACCTGGCCCAGCAGCTAACGACTAACGACTACCTACTAACGACTACCATGACCATCAAGCAAGCGCTGATTTCCGTCTCCGACAAGACGGGCGTTCTCGAATTCGCCCAGGGCCTCGCCGCCCAAGGTGTGAAGCTCCTGTCCACCGGCGGCACCGCCAAGATGCTGCGCGACGCCGGCCTCGCCGTGACCGAAATCGGCGACTACACGGGCTTCCCGGAAATGCTCGACGGCCGCGTCAAGACGCTGCA
>DATGXM010000012.1:0-1672 GCA_035298985.1 Azonexus sp.
ATCCTCCCGACCCGAACGGTAGCTTACGTTTACGTAAACGTCAACTGGCGTCGTGGGAGGAGAATGGCGCCCGCCTTGTCTAAACCGTCATCCCCGCGAAAGCGCTAGGGCATGCACACATGTTGCAGCGCGAAGCCCAGTGCAATCGCCTGTAGGCGTACCAAGCCGTGTCGCATTGTGATGGGGCCGGGGGGACGGCTGCAAGAATAGCCGTCCCAGCCGCCCAGGCGGCCGACGATCCAGGCGGCCCAGGCGGCTGACCTGGGCGGGTGGGGGTTCTTTTGTTTGGCCGTTTTGCCCTCGAGCTTAGAGACCAAGGCAGGCATGACGGCCAGTTCCTCTGCGGAGAAAATGACATCCGCTCCTTGCGCGGTCCGTCCGTCGCGGGCTTGAACCAACTGGATAATCATGCAGGCCGCGCGGGTCGCTGTTGCCGCCAGCTTCATCAACCCGTCCACATCGTCCAACTGGCTGTCCTCCACGTGAAGGCCTTGCTGCTTCATCGTGCGGAATAGTTGCTCGACATGCCACCGCTGCCCGTACCAGCCGACAACCTGCCAGGCGGCATGCGGGTTGGGAAGGGCGTGGGTCGTTAATAGGCGCCAGTGCAACGCGGTCTTGCCCGCGAGTGGCCCGACCTCTGTCACGTCGATGGCCTGCAACGAGATGGTCGTCGGCAAACGCGGGTCATGCTTGCCTTGAGGGCGGCAAATGGTGACGGTTCCGAAGCGCAAGGCGAAATGGACGAAGCGGCGTGAGCGATTGGGCCCTTCGCGAAGTTCCATCGTACGACGGTCCGCCTCTGGCCATTCCGCCATCGTGGCATACAGCGTTTTGCTGGTGGCCAGCGCGCGATCATTATATACCCGGACGATGAAATCCAGGTTTTCGGCCGGCAACGTCGCCAGCAATGCATAAAAGTCGGCCTCTCTGTCGACAACAACCGTAATCCCTTGCGCCGTCGGCAAATTGGCTTTCGCCTGCAACGCAGCGTCGATCCATCGCACCGACTCGCGGGCAGAAAGGGGGCGTTTGGTATGGGCGACCGCGGCAACGCCCTGGCGGTTCCAGATGCTGCCACCAGCCAAGCCGAGACAGGCGCTGGTGTCGGCATCAATTGCGAGGACCGGGTGCACCTGGAAGCCGAAGGAGTTGCCGCGGCCATTGGGGCCCAACCCCCGGCGCCGCTCGGGCGCGGTGGTGAAATGCAGCTCGGTTGTGTCTTCAATGGCCAGCACGTGGCGTCCTGCTGCCGCTTTCGTCGTGCCGGCGCTCCATTCGGCGATGATCTCAGCCACCGTCACCTTGGCATTTGCCAGCAGTCGGTTGAAACGTACAATCTGGCTACGTTCCCGGCCCAGCTGCCGAATGGAAACGTCGCAAACTTCGACCATCCGGTGGAGAAATGCAGCCCCCCTTTATTGAGGCGAGCATCACCAAACCGGCCCAGCAATTCCGTGGCTGTCATGGCAGCCTCCTCTGCGCGACCGCTGAACAATTGAATCACAACTGCCGCCGGATGCCTACACCTAACGCCTCGGTGAGTCACTATGCCGCACATCCCCCGCCGCCGCACTGCAACATGTGTGCATGCCCTAGCGCTTTCGCGGGGATGACGGACCTTGTTTGCGTGCGAAAAATACCCTCTTGATCGAGCTATGACCTTCCGGGT
>DATGXM010000013.1:0-6524 GCA_035298985.1 Azonexus sp.
CCAATGCGCTCGCCAGGCAGACCATCCTGGCGCAAGCGGTCGGCGCCTCGAGCCTGATGCCGGCAACGGTGCATGAAGAGACGATCAGCCTGCGCAACGACCTGGCGGCCGCCCTGGATGCGGAATCGCTGACTGCCTCGGACGAAGTCTATGAGGCCCTGCAGGACGCACGCGGCAAGGTCTGGAAGGATCTGACCGAGCGCGCCCGGGATAGCTCCCGCCTGGCGACGATCAGCCCGCCCGATACCACGCCGGCCCTGGTGCTGGCCTATGACTACTACGAAGACGCGGCGCGCGATGGCGACATCGTCACCCGTAACGGCATCCGCCATCCCGGCTTTGTGCCGCCTGAACCGCTCAAGGTGCTGACCAGATGACGATCTTTCCCGAACCGGCCAACGTCGTGCGCCTGCTGGTCAATGGCCGGGAATTCGGCGGCTGGAAGTCGGTGCGGATTTCTGCTGGCATCGAACGCCAGGCGCGTGACTTCGCGCTCGAGGTGACGGATCGCTGGCCGGGGCAGACGGACGTGCCGCGCCGGATCCGCGCCTTTGATGCCTGCCAGGTGTATATCGGCAACGACCTGGTGCTGACCGGCTGGGTCGATGGAACGCCCATCAAGCACGACGCCAAGAGCGTGACGGTCGGCGTGAAGGGGCGCAGCAAGACGGCCGACCTGGTCGATTGCTGTCCTATCGAGCCCGGCCAGTCGACGAAGAGCGGCAGCGGTGGCGGCAGCTGGGGCGATGTGGTCGGGCCGGATGGCAAGACCGCAAAGGTCGTCGCGCCGCCGACCAAGACCGCCAGCCAGTGGCGCAACGCCAAGATGGAGACCATCGCGGCCGCCCTGGCGGCGCCCTACAGCGTTCGGGTGATCGCCGAGACCGATACCGGCAAGGCGATACCTGATCACCAGGTGCAGCAGGGCGAGACAGTCTTCGAGTCCATCGATCGCATGATGCGACTGCGCCATGTGCTGTCGACCGACAACGAGCGCGGCGACCTGGTCTTTATCGATGTCGGCTCTGCCGGAAAGGCGGCCACGGCGATCGAGGTGGGGCCCAACGGCAACGCCGAGAGCGGCGATGCGCCACTCGATTACAAAGGCGTTTTCAGCCAGTACATCGTCAAGGGGCAGCGCGCCGGCAATGACGCCGAGTTCGGCGGCGATGTATCGGAAGAGCAGGGCAGTTCCGACGAGGATCTCGGCGCCGTCGCAGGCAGCATCGAAACCGAAGACGCGGCCAGTGCCAGCGATTCCCGCAGCAAGCGCCGGCGGGTCCTGGTCATCAAGCAGTCAGGGCATGCCGATGAAGGCACCTGCTCCGACCGGGCGCTCTACGAAAAGGCGCACCGGGCGGCCAAGGCCCTGGAGACCACCTATGTGGTCAATGGCTGGCGTCAGCAGGATGGCAGCTTGTGGCGGCCGAACCAGATCGTGCGCGTTCGCGATCCGATCGTCGGCTTCGATGCCGACATGGTGGTGGCCGAGGTCTCGTGGATCCTCGACAAGGACGGCTTGCGCAGCGAGATCCGCGTCGGCCCGCCCGATGGGTATCGAACCAAGGCCGGCAAGCTCAAGAAGAGCAAATCGCAGAAGGGCGGCGGCCCGGAATGGAGTGATGTCAAGTGAGAGAGTTCGCAAGACTACTCGCGCCCTATGCTCGGCAGCTCGGCAACCTGCTGGCGCGTGGCACGGTGGCTGCGGTGAATGCGGCTAGCAAGATGCAAGCGGTGCAGTTGCGCCTGCTAGCCAGCGAAGTGAAAGACAACCTCGAGCACTTCGAGCCGTATGGCTTCACGAGCAATCCGAAAAGTGGTGCTGAGGCGCTGGCCATGTTTTTCGATGGAGACCGTTCGCACGGCGTCTGTTTCATGGTGGCCGACCGGCGCTTTCGGCTCGTCGGCCTGCAAGCGGGTGAAATGGCGATCCACGACGACCAGGGGCAAAAGGTGCACCTGACCCGTGCCGGCATCGTCATCGATGGCGGCGGCCTGCCGCTGACCATCCAGAACGCGCCGACGATGACCTTCAAGGCGGCAACCAAGATCCGCATGGAGACGCTGCTGCTCGAGGTGACGGGCGACATCAAGGACAACTGCGGCCAGTCCTACGGCCGCACCATGTACGCGATGCGGGTCACCTACAACGGCCATACACATCACGAAAACGATGTTCATGGCGAGACCAACAACCCGACCCAGCAGATGTAGCCATGATAGACAGCCAACCGCTAACCATCGTCATCGATGGCAGAACGGTCCCGCTCGGCCTCGATTTGGCCGAACCGCTGGTGCGGGCCGTGATTATCAGCCTCTTCACCTGGCGCCGGGCCAATCCCGACGACGAGCTGCCTGGCGATCAGCGCATGGGCTGGTGGGGCGACAGCTTCCCGACCGTGCCGAACGATCGCATTGGCTCGCGGCTCTGGCTGCTCTCGCGCGCCAAGTTCTCGAAGAACAACTCGCCGGTCGACCGCGCCCGGGAATACGCCGAAGAGGCGCTGGCCTGGCTGGTGGAAGACGGTGTCGTTGCTCGGGTCGAGGTTGAGGCCGCGCGCATCGGGATCGACGCCCTGGGGCTGGCCTGCCGCTTCTACAAATCCGACGGCACGCGCCGCGCCGAGGTCCGTTTCACCGACGTCTGGAGTTTCCTGCAATGAGCTTTTCCCGTCCGTCTCTGCCCGATCTCATCCAGCGCATCCGCAATGACGCACTGTCGCGAATGAAGAGTGACGACGATGTCCTGCGGCGGGCCGATGCCGAGGTCTATTCGCGGGTCCTGGGTGGTGTCGCGCATGGTCTCTATGGCTTTATCGAAGGCCTGTCCAAGCAGATCGTCTATGACGCGGCAGAGGTTGAGTTCCTCGAGCGCTGGTGTTCGATCTGGGGTATTCCGCGCAAGACTGCTGCTGCCGCGACTGGCACGGTGACATTCACGGCCCAGGCTGGTGCCGTCATCCCGGCCGGCACCCTCCTGCAGGCGCTCGATGGCGTACAGTTCGAGACCACGGCCGACGCGACGGTCACCCCGCCGACGGCCAGTGCGCCGATCGCGGCAGTGGAACCTGCAGCGGCAGGGAATCGCGCGGCAGGGCAGGCACTCTCGCTTGTCTCGCCGATTGTCGGTGTGCAGCCGGTGGCGACCGCCAGTGCGCTTTCCGGTGGCGCTGATATCGAACTAGATGACGCACTGCGTGCCCGGCTGCTGGCGCGTATCCAACAGCCGCCCCACGGCGGCGCCGCATCCGACTACGTCTCCTGGGCGCTGGAAGTTGCCGGGGTTACCCGTGTCTGGGTGTCGCCTCAGGAGCTCGGCGCTGGCACGGTCACCGTCCGCTTCGTTCGCGACAACGACGGCGCCGGCGCGGCCATCATTCCGGATGGCGCTGAGGTGGCGACCGTGCAGGCCTACATCGATGCACGCAGGCCGGTAACCGCACAGGTGACGGTGGTGGCGCCAACGGCCGTAGCGCTGAACTTCAATATCCAGGGCCTGGTGCCCAACAACGCCACCGTGCAGTCTGCGGTGCAGGCCGAGCTGCAGGATCTGCTGCTGCGCGAGTCGGTGCCCGGCGGCACCATCCTCCTTTCGCATATCCGGGCGGCCATCTCGGCTGCCGCGGGAGAAACTGACTACGTGCTGCTCGCGCCGGCGGCCAATGTGGTTAACGCGGTCGGCAACATGTCGACCATGGGGGCTATCACATGGTCCTGACCGAAGCGGACTATCTGCGGCAGCTGCAGGCGCTGCTCCCGCCCGGGCCGGCCTGGCCCAAGGAAGACGATGCCTGGCTCACGCGCTTGTTTGGCGCCTTGGCGGCCGAGCTTGCCCGGGTCGATGGGCGGGCGTGGCAACTCATCGAAGAGGCGGATCCGCGCACCACCGCTGAGTTGTTCGCCGACTGGGAAAAGGTTGCTGGCCTGCCGGATGCTTGCGCCATTGCATTCGGCGGCGACCAGACCATGGCTCAGCGTCGTGCTGCTCTGGTCGGTCGGCTGACAACGCTCGGGGGGCAGTCCGCGGCCTATTACATCGGCCTGGCAGCGGCGCTTGGGTACGCCGTCACGATTTCTGAGTTCCGCGAGCACACCGTCAATGACGACGTCGAGCACCCGCTCTATGGGGCGGCCTGGACCTTTGTCTGGCAGGTGAACGCTGCGCTCAGCACCGTCAGCGACATCACGGTCGAAAGTACTGTCGAGGATCCAATCGCCGCTTGGGGCAATGCGCTCCTGGAGTGCGTTATCAAGCGCCTGAAACCCGCTCATACAACCGTTCTGTTCCGTTACAGCTAAGGAGAATTCAATGGATCGTGCCTACTCGTCCGGCGCCGCCGGCGTCGCCCCGACTGCTCCAGTCGCCCCTTCGATTGGCTATCCGACGCCGGGCGATCCGGCCGTGCCGACGCAGCCGAGCAAGCCCGGTGCGTGGTGGTACCACATGGTCATGGAGGAGTTGCTGGCCGTGATCGCTGCGGCTGCGCTGGTGCCGGCGTTCAATACGCTGACCCAGCTGCGTGATGCGCTCTACGTGCTCTTCGGTCGCCTGGGTGTGGCCAATGTCTGGACCAAGGGTAACCGCGGCGCTGAGGCGGCACTGCCGGCAACCACGGGCGCCGTTACCCTGGATCTGAGTTTGTCCAACAACTGGGGCGGAACGCTCACCGGCAACATCACGCTGGCCAACCCGAGCACCATGCCGGTTGGCCAGTCGGGAGTGATCCGCATCGTCAATGGTGGCACTCCCTACGCCGTTGCCTTCGGCAGCTACTGGAAGGCTGCGGCCGGTACGTTGCCTTCGCTGACCGCGACGGCGGGCGCTACTGACGACCTGGTCTATTACGTTGAAAGCGCCACGCGCGTCGTTGTCTCGGCGCTGGGAGATGCCAAATGATCGTACCTGGTAGCGCCAATCCGCTGCTGCTTGCGCAGAGTGCCGACCCGCTCGACGAGTTTGGAGTGGTTGCCCGCTCCATTCGTTGCCGGTCGGCGGCATCGGCGTTGATCTCACGCACACCAGGGGTGGCCGGCAACCGCCAAACCTGGGCCGCTCGGTTCTATGTGAAGCGCGGAACGCTCGGGGTTTTTCAGGCACTGATGGATGCAACGCCTGCCACCCCAGCGACAGAAAACACGTGGCTTGCCTTCACGGCTACTGATCAACTTCAGTTTTGCCAGCAAACGGCCAACGTTCACGTCGGCGAGAAAGTCACCAACAGAGTATTCCGTGATACGGCCGCGCACATTGAAATCGAGATCGTTTTCGATAGTACCAATGCGGTGGCCGCTGACCGGATGCGCATCTATATCAACGGGGTGCGCGAGACCTCCTTTGCGACTTCGGTGGATATTGCCCAAAACGCCCTGTCATACGTCAACGCGGCAAACGTGCATTACATCGGCGGTGCTCCTGGGACCGGTATCGGTTACTTCGATGGTCTGATTTCGAGTGTTGTCATCACTGATGGAACCATGCCGGATCCTTCGGTATTCGGTCAGGTACATGCGCGTACCGGACAGCGCCGGCCAAAAAGCAAGGCCGCAATCAAGGCCATCGCCGATGCGGGCGGAACCAATTCTGTTTTCCTTACGTTCGACGATCCGACCAACACAACGACGCTTTGTGCAGATGCCTCAAGCAAGGGAAACAACTGGACGTCTACCAACATCAGCCTGACGGCCGGGATTACCTACGACTCGCTGATCGACACGCCGACGAACAACTTCCCGGTGCTCAATGCGACGTATGCCGCCTACGGCACGGCGGCTGGCAACATCACCGAAGGCGGTCTGAAGTTCGCCTCCAGTTCGACTTACCACTTCACGCCATGCACGATCCCGCTTCCGGCCAAGGGGCAATGGGTCGCCGAGTTCGTGCCGCAGGACACGGTCAGCATCATCGGCTTGGCCGATCTGGACAACGGGTCCGGTTCGTCGCAGAACATCGGCAGCGGCCTCGGCTGGTACGGCTCGATTCTCTACACAGGGAATGCCTCCGCGGTTCAGTCTGGACTCGCCACCCAAGCGGCAAACGACATCATCACCGTGGCGGTCGACATGGATGCTCTGTCGGCAAAGTGGTACCAGAACGGCGTTCTTCGCATCACCCAGGCGCTGACCGCCGGCAAACGCTACGCCTTCGCCTGTGGTGACTACTACGCGCCCGGTGCAACGTCCTGTTTTGCCAACTTCGGCCAGCGTGCATTCTCCTATGCGCCGAATGGTTACAAGGCTCTTAGCACCAAGAACCTGCCGGTGAATCCGGGGGGGCCGATGAAGTCCACAAACGCCTTCGTCGCAGTCGCCGACACCGGGGTCAACATCCTTTCTACGCTGGCCGCTGCTCGTTCCGGCTGGTCGTCTTACATCGACATCATCAAACGGCGAGATACCGCCGAAGGGTGGCGATTGATCTTCTCCGACGACCCGACGTACTACTTGGACTGGTCTGGCGTTGCTGCCAAGGCTGCAATTCCTGCCTTCGGCGGCACCTCGTATGGCGGGGTGTCGCTCAAGGTAGG
>DATGXM010000014.1:0-2617 GCA_035298985.1 Azonexus sp.
CTTTTCGTAGAGCGCCGCCGATTCGCGGGCCAGGGCAAGCTTTTCCTGGGCCAGGCGCAGGTTGTAATAGGCCTGGCGTAGATCGCCCAGTTGCTGGCGCGCGGTGTCGTCGCGGTCGAACCTGGCCGCATCGACGCGGGCTTCGGCACCCTTGATGCGCAGGTCGCGCTTGCCGCCGCGTTCGACCAGCTGGTCGAGGCGGAACTGGGTGTCCATCTTCTTGTCCTTGAGCGCTCCGCCGCCAAAGCCGGATTGCGGGCTGATCGACAAGGCGTTGATGGTCAGGTCGGGATTCGGCCGCTGGCCGGCGGTGCGGACATCGGCGCTGGCCCCGGCGACGGCGGTTTCGGCCAGTTTGAGTTCACGGCTGTGTTCGCGCCACAGGGTTTCGGCATCGTGCAGCGTCAGGGGGGTACCCGTTCCCGCGAAAGCCAGGCCGGGCAACAAAAACAGGAGAATCAGGTGGCGTCGCATCGAGTCAAACCAAAAGTCAGCGTGCTATCGTATGGAGCTAGCCTGACTAATTTCTGACCGACCAATGCGTATTCTGCTCATAGAAGATGATGCCCTGCTGGCCGATGGCTTGGCGCGAACCCTGCGTCATGCCGGCTATATCGTGGACCTGGCGGCCGACGGGCGAACGGCCGACGGCTTGCTGGCCGGCGAGGGTTATGACCTGGCCATTCTCGATCTCGGCCTGCCCGGGCTGGACGGCAGCGAGGTGCTGCAACGCTTGCGCGCTCGCCGCCAGCAGACGCCGGTGCTGGTCCTGTCGGCCCGTCTGGCGGTCGAGGAGCGGGTGCGCCTGCTTAATCTCGGCGCCGACGACTACGTGGTCAAGCCGGTCAGCCTCGACGAGCTGGAAGCGCGCGTCCGCGCCCTGATCCGGCGCGGCCAGGGCGGCGGGGCGGTGCCCGACGTCATGCTCGGCCGCCTGCGCCTCGATACGGTGGGCAAGCGCGCCTGGCTCGACGACACGGCGCTCGACCTGAACGCCCGGGAATGGGCGGCGATGGAATTCCTCGCCACCCGGGTCAATCGCATCGTCAGCAAGGAGCAGCTGATGCAGGCCCTGTACAGCTGGCAGGACGACATTTCACCCAATGCCATCGAAAAACTGATGTCCCGTCTGCGCAGCAAGATCGAAGTAGCCGGGATCACCATCCGTACCGTGCGCGGCCTGGGCTACTACCTGGAAAAGCCGGACGATGCCGGCGAGTAATACCACCAGCCTGCGCTTGATGCTGATCAACCGGCTGCTGCCGGCGATGTTGGTGTTGCTGCTGCTCGGCGCCCTGGCCGCCTACTGGGTGGCCTTGCGGGCGGCGACCAAGGCCTATGACCGCGGCCTGCTCGATACCGCCTTCACCATCGCCGAGCAGTTGCAGGTGGTCGACGGCAAGCTGCAGCTGCCATTGTCGCAGCAGGCGAGAGCCGTGTTGCTGACCGACAAGTTCGACCGTATTTTCTATGCAGTCCATGGTGCCGGCGGGGAGGTGCTGGATGGCAATCCCGAGCTGCCGGTTCCGGATCCCGAGAGCTGGCGCCAGCTTGGTGACGAAGGGCGCTGGTACTACGACGGGACGCTGGAAGACGTGCCGGTGCGGCTGGCCGCCTATCAACGTCGCCTGGGCGAGCAGAGCGTGACGATCATCGCCGGCGAGACGCTGATTAAGCGGCAGGAACTGGTGCGCGACATCCTGCTCGGCATGATGCTGCCGGAGATTCTGCTGGTCGCTGTGGCGGCGAGCGTGATCTGGTTCGGTGTCCGTTCCGGGTTGCGCCCGCTGGACAATTTGCAGGGGGAGCTGGCCGACCGTTCCCAAGCCGACTTGCGGCCGGTCACCGCCGATGTGCCGGAGGAAATGCAGCCGGTCGTCACCGAAATCAACGGCCTGTTGCGCCGCCTGGAGCAGGCCTTGTCCAGCCAGCGCAATTTCGTTTCCGATGCGGCGCATCAACTGCGTACGCCGATTGCCGCGCTGCTCGCCCAGGTCGAGGCGGCCGAACATGAGGCCGGGCGTTCGGAGCATGGCGCCTTGCGCGGCATCCATGCCGCGGCCGGGCGGCTCGGGCATCTGGTCGAGCAACTGCTCGCCCTGGCCCGCGCCGAGCCCAGCCTGGCGCAGACGTCGACGGTTGTATCGCTGGCCGATCTGGTCCGCAATGTGGCCGAAAGCTGGCTGCCGAAAGCGATCGGCAAGGACATCGACCTCGGCTTCGAACTGACCCCGGCGCTGGTCGTCGGCAATGAAGTCCTGCTTCAGGAACTGCTGGCCAATCTGCTCGACAACGCGCTGCGCCATACGCCGGTCGGCGGCATCGTCACCGTGCATTGCCGGCAGGCGGATGGCAAGGCCTGGCTGGGGGTCGAGGATAGCGGGCCGGGCATCCCGGAAAGCGAGCGGCAGCGGGTCGGCGAGCGCTTCTATCGGCCGGCCGGCCAGAGCGGTGACGGCTGCGGCCTCGGTCTGGCCATCGTGCGTGAAATCGCCCGCCAGCATCATGGCCAGCTGCATATCGGCACGTCGGAAAAGCTGGGTGGGGCGTTGCTGCAGGTCGAGTTGCCGGCCCGGACGCTTGGGACCGGTTAGCAGCTCCTGAGGAAGGCGCCGAT
>DATGXM010000015.1:0-5988 GCA_035298985.1 Azonexus sp.
GGCGCACTGCTGCATCAGCAACTGGCCGATCGGGGTGGAACCGGTGAAGGTCAGCTTGCGCACGACGGGGCTGGCCGTCATCACGCCACCGATGGCCGATGCCTTGCCGGTGACGACGCTGAACACCCCGGCCGGCACGCCGGCACGCTCGGCTAGTTCGGCCAGGGCCAGGGCGGACAGCGGGGTCTGCTCGGCCGGCTTCAGGATGATGGTGCAGCCGGCAGCCAGCGCCGGGGCGACCTTACGGGTGATCATCGCCGACGGGAAGTTCCACGGCGTGATGGCGGCGCAGACGCCGACCGGTTCCTTGGTGACGACCAGCTGGCGATCCTTGAACGGCGACGGGATGACCTCGCCGTAGGCGCGCTTGGCTTCCTCGGCGAACCATTCGACGTAGGCCGCGGCGTAGGCGATTTCGCCCTTCGCTTCGGCCAGCGGCTTGCCCTGCTCGGCGGTCATCAGCGCGGCGAGGTCTTCCTGGTTGGCCATCAGCAGGTCGAACCAGCGGCGCAGGATGCGCGAACGCTCGGCGGCGGTGGTTTCGCGCCAGGTCTTCAGGGCCGTGTCGGCAGCGACGATGGCGCGCTCGGTTTCGGCGGCGCCGCAGTAGGGAACGGTGGCGATGGTTTCGCCGGTGGCCGGGTTGGTGACGGGGATGGTTTCGCCGCTATCGGCGGGGGTCCAGGTGCCGTTGATGTAGCAGGCTTGGCGGAGCAGGTTGGGGTCTTTCAGGGACAACATGTGGTGTTCTCCTTCGTTAATTTGCGTTGGATTCTTTGGGAGTTAGCTGGTTTCTACAGCTGACCTTGCTAGTCGTGTTTTCTGAAGTCTGGTTTTCGCGCCTGACGCGCGACATGACTTTCTTTCGCCTTGCCGAAAGAAAGTCAGCAAAGAAAGGGCGCGCCCGCTGCGTCGCCCGGCTACGCCGGGTGCTCTGCGCTGCTCGGCCACAACGGGGGGCTGCGGAACTCGGGGCTACGCCCCTCAGACAGTCCTCGCCCTTTTCCCCGTTGCGCCCTGCGCTGCTCGACGACGCAGAGGGCAAGGAGGGGAAACCGATCGCAGCTGAAAGGCCTACGCTGTCATTCCCGCGCAAGCGGGAATGCAGAGCAGCAGGCATGGCTTCCGGGGCATTTCTGGACTTCCTGCGCGGGAATGACAAAGGTGCTGGGATTGACGAGGCTGGGCGGTGAAACTGCGACGCCTTGCGGGTCCCCTTGGAAGGCGCTGAGCAACGCAGGGGGGCCAGGGGAAGTCGGCTTGCCTTGTCTGAGCCGAAGGCGAGTTCAGGCAAGCCGCCCGGCTCACCGAGTAGCGCAAGGTACCCCGAACGGGCGCCGACCACGGGGTCGCCTTTTCTTTGGCTACTTTCTTTTGGCGAAGCAAAAGAAAGTACGCCCGCCCTCAAGGCGGAAAACAACGCCAGAAAAGGCGAAAATCCCATCAGTAAGCCGCCCCACCTTGAGCAGACCCAGCCGCCTTGAACTTGTCCGCCAAAGCAACAGAAGCATTCCGCAACAACAGCGCATCAACGCCAACGAGGAGAAAACTGGCCCCCATTTCCCGATATCCGGCAGCAACGGCCGGATCAGCCGAGAACACCCCGGCCGCCTTGCCAGCCGCAGCAATCTTCCGAATCGCGCCCTCGACGGCCGCCTTGACCTCCGGATGCCCCGGATTGCCCAGGTAGCCCATCGAGGCCGCCAGATCGGACGGCCCGATAAACACCGCATCGACACCTTCGACGCGCAGGATCGCATCCAGCCCGGCCAACCCGGCAGTCGATTCGATCTGCACAATCAGGCACATTTCCCGATCAGCCTGCGCAAAGTAACCATCGACCCCGTTCCAGCGGGCAGCGCGGGCCAGCGCCGTACCGACCCCGCGAACCCCATGGGGCGGATAGCGCATGGCGCGGACCAGCGATTCGGCCTCTTCGGCCGTTTCGACCATCGGCACCATCAGCGTCTGGGCACCGCCGTCAAGTAGCTGCTTGATACGTGCCACATCGTGGTCGACGGTACGCACCACCGGCCGCACCGGGTACTGGCCGAGCACCTGCAGCTGTTCGATGATCGAGCGCAGGTCGTTGGGGCCGTGCTCGCCGTCGATCAGCAGCCAGTCGAACCCGGCAGTGGCGACCACTTCGGCGGCATAGGCGTTGGCCATGCCGAGAAAGAGGCCGATTTGCGTTTCACCGGCGGCGAGGGCGCGCTTGAATTGGTTCAGGGGCATTTCCACAACGGACTCACTTTTTCATTAAAGCCACAAATTTCGTCACTCCCGCGTAGGCGGGAGTCCAGAAAAACCAAGGTGCTGGATTCCCGCCTGCGCGGGAATGACGACATCACCGGTATCAGACGAAACGGGCGCTGATGTTGCCCAGCGGGCCGTAATCGACATGGATTGTATCGCCCGGCACCACCTTGACGGGACGGGTGAAGGAACCGGCCAGGATAATCTGCCCCGGCTCCAGCGCCACGCCATGCGGGGCGAACTTCTTGGCCAGCCAGGAAATGCCGTTGGCCGGATGGTTGAGCACGCCGGCGGCGACGCCGGTTTCCTCGATGATGCCGTTCTTGTAGAGCAGCGCGGCAGCCCAGCGCAGATCGATGTCGAGCGGCTTGATCGGGCGGCCGCCGAGGATGATGCCGACGTTGGCGGCGTTGTCCGAGATGGTGTCCATCACCTTGCGCGGCCGCTTGGTTTCCGGATCGATGCGGTGGCAGCGGGCATCGATGATCTCGACGGCCGGGGTCACGTAGTCGGTGGCCGACAGCACATCGAAGATAGTGACGTTTTCGCCTTCCAGGCGGTCCTTCAGGATGAAGGCCAGTTCAACCTCGACCATCGGGTCGATGAAACGGGCGCAGGGAATCTCGGCGGCGTCCTTGTAGACCATTTCGTCGAGCAGCGTGCCGAAATCCGGTTCGTTGATCTGCGACGACATCTGCATGGCGCGCGAGGTCAGGCCGATCTTGTGGCCGACGACCTTCTGGCCCTCGGCCAGTTTCATCTGCACCCAGGCCTTCTGGATGGCGTAGGCGTCGGGGATGGTGATTTCCGGGTGATCCAGCGAAATCTGGCGCACCGGCGTGCGGGCCTTTTCGGCTTCGTGCAGGCGGCGGGCGGCCGCTTCGATGATCTCTTGGCTGAGCATGGTGACTCTCCTCTCTGTCAGTTCTTTTTGTAGCGGGGATGGATGTTGTTTTTCTTCCAGGTGCCGGCTTCGCTGAACTCGGCGATTTCCATGGACAGCGCCAGACCGTGGCGCTCGAAGAAGGCGGCGAAGTGTTCGCTCAACATCGCGAACAGTTCGTCGCCGGTCTTCTTCTTGGCTTCGTCAGAGCGCCCGGCGCCGATCTTCAGCGTGGCGTGCACGAAGGCGTCGCTCGGTTGCGCGCCGTCGGCCACGCAGTAGTCCTTGAGCCAGATGACGCGGGAGCGGATGCCCCCGGTCGGATAGACCCCACCCTGGTCGATGAGCACCTGGTTGGATTTCCAGAGCAAACCCTTGATGTCGGCTTCCGCCACATCGAGGTTGTCGGTGATTTCATAGATCAGATGGGGCATTCCTCGCTCCTTGGTTTTATTCGGTCAGGAAACCGGCATTTCCATGCCGACGCCGCGGGCCAGCGGCGGGATGCCGGCGACCGGCAGATTGACGACGACCTGGCCAGTGCCCGAGCTTTCGAAGTAGGGGCAGACGATCTCGGCCTTGCCTTCGTACTTGTCCCAGCCGATGGCGCCGAACAGCATGGCGGTGTCGTGCATCTTGCCTTCGCCGGTGCAATATTGGGCGTACTCGGGCAGCATGCGCAGGAAGGTGGCCCACTGGCCCTCCTCCCACAGTTGCAGGGCGCGCAGGTCGACCTGTTTGTTGAATTCGCGGCTGATGGTATTGAAGCCCTGCTCGACCAGGCGGTTTTCCCAGATCTGGTGCGACATCGAGCCACTGGCGACGATGGCCACCCGGCAGTTGCTACGGGCGACGGCCTTGGCCAGCGCCTCGCCAAGGATGCGCGACTCTTCCAGCGAACCGAAGGTGCTCCAGCCGGCGATCGAGACGACCTTGATCTTGCCTTCCGGGTTCATGTAGCGCATGGGCAGGATGGTGCCGTATTCGAGGTCGAGCGACGGCACCTGATGGGCGCGGGTCTTGACGCCCATGGCCGTGGCCTCCTCGGCGATCAGGTCGCCGAGTTCCGGGTTGCCCGGGAATTCGTAGGGCAGGTCCTGGATGAAGTGCGGAAACTCGTGGCTGGTGTAATTGCCCTTGTGCACCGCATTGTTGTTGATGTGATAACCGGCGTTGACCAGCCAGTGCGTGTCGAACACGATGAAGGTATCGACGCCGAGCTCGACGGCGCGACGGCCGAGCTCGCGCTCGGCGTCGATGGCGGCCTGGCGGCAGCCGTGGGCCGGTCCCGGTTGTTCGGAAATAAGCATCGACGGCACGTGCGTGCACTTGATGGCCATGACGATTTCACCCATGTTGCTGTCTCCCTTTGATGGTGTGGATAGTGTTCACGGTTGGGGGTGAAGGGTGGCTTTACGCTCTATTTAGACGGGGAAGACGACGTTGATCTGGCCGGTACCGGACGAACCGAAATACGGCGTGACCACTTCTGCCTTGCCCTGGTAATCCTCGGCGCCGAGCACGCCGAGCAGCATCGCCGTGTCGTGCATCATCCCTTCGCCGTGGCACTTGACCGCGTACTCGGGCAACATGCCGCAGAAGGTCTTCCAGTCGCCGTTCTTCCACAGTTCGACGACATGGTGATCGACGGTTTCCAGGAAGGGGT
The DNA here is from genome assembly GCA_035298985.1 of Azonexus sp. GTDB lineage: Bacteria > Pseudomonadota > Gammaproteobacteria > Burkholderiales > Rhodocyclaceae > Azonexus. The sequence continues at coordinate 4,806 of DATGXM010000015.1, forward strand.
CCCAGACCTTGTGCAGGAACTGGTCGGACACGCCGTTCTGGGCGAAGCGGTGCGACAGCGAGCCGGAAGCGAGCACGGCGACGTTGCCGTCGAACTTTTCCTCGATGGCCTGGCGCACGGCGCGGCCCAGTTGGATCGAATCAGCCAGGTTATGCACGGTGCACAGCGCCGAGATCGAGACGACCTTGAACTGCTTGTCCTCGTTCATGTAGCGCATCGGCACCAGCGTGCCGTACTCCAGCGCCAGGCTGGTCGCATCATGGGCGCGGGTATGCACACCGGCGGCAGTCGCCGTTTCGGCGATGGCATGGCCGAGCGCCGGGTTGCCCTGGTACGAGAACGGCATGTTCTTGATGAAGTGCGGCAGTTCGTTGGAGGTGTAGATGCCTTCCCACGACGGCGCGCAGTTGATGTGGTAGCCGGAATTGACCAGCCAGTGCGTATCGAAGACGACGACGGTGTCGACGTTCAGTTCGCGCATGCGGCGGGCGATTTCCTTGTGGCCGTCGATGGCGGCCTGGCGGCAGCCCTTGTGCGGGCCGTCCAGTTCCGACAGGTACATCGACGGAACGTGGGTGATCTTGGCGGCGAGTACTAATTTGCCCATTTACTGTCTCCTCGGTCTTGCGTCGTCATTCCCGACTTGATCGGGAATCCAGGCTTTTTTCTGGATTCCCGCCTGCGCGGGAATGACACTCCTGTTCTCTCAAACGCCCCAGCGCGGGATGTGGTGGCTGCCGTACGACACCGCGATGTTCTTGGCTTCGCAGAACACTTCGTAGCTGTAGTGGTTGCCTTCGCGGCCGGTACCGGAAGCCTTGCTGCCACCGAAGGGCTGGCGCAGGTCACGAACGTTCTGGCTGTTCACGAACGTCATGCCCGACTCGATGGCCTTGGCCAGGCGGATGGCGCGGCCGGTGTTGTTGGTCCACAAGTACGACGACAGGCCGTAGATGGTGTCGTTGGCGATCTGGATCGCCTCCTCTTCGGTCTTGAAGCGGATGATGCAGGGCACCGGCCCGAAGATTTCTTCCTGGGCGATGCGCATCTTGTTGTCGACATCGGCGAAGACGGTCGGCTGGACCCAGAAACCGTTCTTGAACTTGTCGGCGACGACCGGCGTGCCGCCACCGGCGACGACCTTGGCACCTTCCTGCTTGCCGAGTTCGATGTAGTAATTGAC
>DATGXM010000016.1:0-2775 GCA_035298985.1 Azonexus sp.
CAGGCCGCCAAGAGCCTCAGCGATGCCGGTGAGGCGGTGGCCGACCTGCGCCGGGTCGAGGAGAACGCCAGCCAGACGCTGGCCCTGATCCGCGACATCGCCGCCGCCAGCCACGAGCAGAGCGCGGCCGGCCTGAACATCGCCCGCGACATCGAGCAGGTCGCCCAACTGGCCGATGCCAACGAGCATCTGGTGCGCGAGAACAGCGAACTGTCCCGCTACCTCAGTGAATTGTCGGTCCAGCTGACCGGGGCGTTAAAAAAATACCAATACGAGTGAGGTCGATATGAACTGGCTTATTTACGCGATGCTGGCCCTGGCCATCGTCATTCTGATGGTGGCGGCCATGCTCTATCGCCGCCGCCGCTGGGAGCATGCCGACAAGTCGCTGGACGGCACGCTGGCGGCCTGCCGTTCGCTGCTCGCCTTGGTCGGCCATTTTCAGCAGCACCGTGGCATGAGTTCGGCCCTGTTGTCGGGCGACCAGGCTTTCCGGTCGCGGCTGGACGGCAAGGGGCGCGAGATCGAGGCCTTGATTCCGACTTTGCGCGAGGTGGCCCGGGACGAAGCTACCCGGGCGCATCCCTGCCTGACCCAGAATGAACTGGCCTTGTTCCAGTTCAACTGGGGGCAGCTGCGGGAGAAACTGAGCGGACTTTCCGTCGAGCAAAGCATCGCCCAGCACAGTTTCCTGATCGATCAACTGCTGCAGTGGCTTGCCGCGCTGGGCGAATCGCGGGTCGAGGTGCTGCTGGCCGACCGCTGCTCGCGCGGTCTGGTGCGCAATTACGCCAGCCGCCTGCCGGCCCTGACCGAGTGTCTGGGCCAGGCCCGCGCCCTGGGGATGAACGTCGCGGCGAAACGTGGCTGTTCCGCCGTGGCGCGGGTTCGCCTGATGTTTCTGGTGGCCCGCGCCGAGGCCTTGCTCAACCAGGCCAACGAGGCGGGCAGGGCGGGGCCGAAGGCAGAAAAGGCGGCACTGGCGGTGCAGGGAATGGCCAGGGTGATCCGCACGCGGATGCTGCTGAGTTCCGGCATCAGCGTGGCGGCGCAGGAATATTTCGATATCGCGACGGTAGCGGTGGACAGTGTTTTTGCCTGGATCAACGAAAGCGGCAGCATGTTGGCGGCAGCGGGAAACAGAAAGGCCGACGATGGACATGCCCTTCGATTGCAGAGTGCCTGAATTTGGCTTGTTGCCGCACTCGCCCGGGCGAGCGGGCTGTGGACCTGAACAGGGCGGCGGCGACGCGAGCCCGGGCGTGGCGTCGACCATGACGACCATGTTCGCCAATCTGGAAGGGATGTTCTTTCGCTGCCTGGTCGACGAATACTGGACCCTGCTCTCGGTCAGCCCGGGTTGCCGGCAACTGACCGGCCATGCCGCCCGGGATCTGGTCGGCAATCCGCGCCTCTCGCTCGAATCCCTGACCCATCCGGAAGACCGCGCTGCCGTGCGCGGCACCATACTGGCGGCGCTCGATACCGGTAGCCGCTACCACATCGAGTACCGCATCGTGTGCCGGGACGGCGAGGAGAAATGGGTGCTGGAGCGCGGCATCGGGTTGCGCGACGCGGATGGGCGCATGGTGCTCGACGGCTATCTGGAGGACATCACCGACCGCGTCCTGGCGCAGATCCAGCTGGCGGAAACGGAGTTGCGCTACCGCAGCATCTTCGAGAATTCCGTGGTCGGCATGTTCCAGAGCACCGAAAGCGGGCGCTACCTGGCGGCCAATCAGGCACTGGCCACGCTCTACCGTTACCCGACGCCGGAGTCGCTGATTTCCAGCCTCGCCGATATCGCCACCGGCCTCTATGTCGATCCGCGGCGGCGGGCCGATTTCAAGCGGCTTATCCAGCGCGACGGCCAGGTCAGCGATTTCGAGTCCGAGGTCGTTTGTAGCGACGGCGGCCGTATCTGGATTTCCGAGAACGCCCACGCCGTGTGTGCGCCGGACGGCTCCCTGCTCTATTACGAGGGCACGGTCGAAGACATTACCGAACGCCGCCGCTACCAGTCGGTGCTGCAGCACCAGGCGACGCACGATCCGCTGACCGGCCTGCCCAACCGCAACCTGCTGCAGGATCGCCTGGAGCAGGCGGTGCAACTGGCGCAGCGCCAGGGAAACAAGGTGGCGCTGGCCTTTGTCGATCTCGACAACTTCAAGGTGATCAACGACAGCCTCGGCCACGCCGCCGGCGACGAGCTGCTGATCGAAATCGCCCGCCGCCTGCGCCAGGCCTTGCGCGGCATCGATACTGTCGCCCGCTACGGCGGTGACGAATTCGTATTGATCATCGGCGAGCAGGCGTCGCCGGAGGATACCCGCCACCTGCTCGACCGGGTACTGGCTACGGTCCAGGCCCCGCTGACGCTGGAAGGGCATGACCTGCGCATCAATTGCAGCATCGGAGTCAGCGTCTATCCTGACGATGCGCACGACCTCGACGGCCTGCTGCGCGTCGCCGATGTGGCCATGTATCACGCCAAGAAAACGGGCAAGGGCCAATACCATTTCTATACCCGCGACCTGAACCAGGTCGTGCAGGACCGTTTCGTCCTGGAAAGCGCCTTGCAGCGGGCTATCGAGCACAACGAACTGACTGTGGTCTATCAGCCGAAGACCGACACTGAGGGACGCGTTCGTGGCTTCGAAGCCCTGGTGCGCTGGAACAGCGCCGGGCAGGGGCTGGTGACGCCGGATCGTTTCATCCCGCTGGCCGAGGAAACCGGGCAGATCCTGGCCATCGGCGAGCAGGTGCTGTACACCG
>DATGXM010000017.1:0-3980 GCA_035298985.1 Azonexus sp.
GGCCAAACGCGAAGGCCGCAACCGGGTCTCCATTCACTGCGACTGAGCGGCGGCCGGATCCTCCGGCACCCGACAAATCCCCCTCCACAAATCTTCCACTTTTTACCACGTCGGCATGTCGGGGTAGGGCGGACATTTGACCTTGATCAACTCCTGACAAGTCACTTTAAGTCTTGATTTCCACGCCTTGATTTTTAAGGGTAATTTTTTCAGAAAATGACTGGTGAAAGTCGCCGTAAGTCCTTGTTGCATAAGAAAAAATTCCCGATTCCGCTATTGACTGAGGGGGGTTTGTTGTTTTAAAGTGGGTAAACGTGTTGAAAAGTGGGTAAACGGGGAGCGAGACAAGGGATGTTCGAGGGGGCTGCAGCACTCAGTCTGGATGCGAAAGGGCGGCTTGCCATTCCGGCAAGGCACCGCGAAGCCCTGCTCGCCGCCAGCGAAGGCTCGCTCGTCCTGACCGCGCACCCGCATCGCTGCCTGCTGCTTTACCCGTCGCCGGCCTGGCAGCCGATCCGCGACCAAATCCTCAAGGCATCCAGCCTCGATCCGCGTGCTGCGTCGATCAAGCGCGTGCTGGTCGGCAATGCGCGCACCGAGGAGCCGGATTCGGCCGGTCGCATCCTGATCGCCCCGGAGTTGCGCGACTACGCCCAATTCGAAAAGACCGTCTATCTGGTCGGCATGGGGTCGCACTTCGAAATCTGGAGCGAAGCCGGCTGGAAGCAGCAGAACGACCTGGCGGCGGAGGCCCTGTCGGGCGACATGCCCCCGGGCTTTGGAGATCTGGTGCTGTGACCACGGGCGGCGCCCACGTCACGGTGCTGCTCGATGAGGCGGTAGAGTCCCTGGCGATCAAAGCTGACGGCGTTTACGTCGACGCCACGTTCGGCCGCGGCGGCCACAGCCGCCGCATTCTTTCCCGTCTGAATGAGCAGGGGCGCCTGGTGGCGCTCGACCGCGACCCGCAGGCTATTGCTGCGGGCGAGGCGATTGACGATTCCCGTTTCCGGCTGGTGCATCGCGCCTTCGGCGAGTTGGCCGAAGCGGCACGGGAGGCCGGGATTTCCGGGGTTGATGGAATTTTGTTTGATGTAGGGGTGTCGTCGCCGCAAATCGACGACGGGGAGCGCGGCTTCAGCTTTCGCTACGACGCGCCGCTCGACATGCGTATGGATACGACGCAGGGCGAGACGGCGGCCGAGTGGCTGGCGCGAGCCGACGTGAGGGACATAACGGAGGTCATTAGAAACTATGGCGAAGAACGGTTTGCTTTCCAGATTGCAAAGAAGGTTGTGGCTGCTCGGGTCGAACAACCTATTGTCACAACAGGTCAGTTCGCGGCCCTCGTTCGCGAGGCCGTGCGCACCCGTGAACCAGGGCAGGACCCGGCGACGCGCAGCTTTCAAGCTCTACGGATTCATATCAACCAAGAGCTCCGCCAGCTGGAGGTAGCCCTGCCGCAGGCGCTCGACTTGCTGAAGCCGGGTGGCCGTCTGGCAGTGATTTCCTTCCATTCGCTCGAAGACCGCATCGTCAAGACTTTCATGCGCGCCCAATCGACGCCGGATTCCCTGCCCAAGAACCTGCCTCTGCGCGCCGATCAATTACCCAAGCCGAAACTCCGCCTGGTCGGCAAGGCAATCAAGGCTGGTGCGGCCGAGGTCGACGCCAATCCGCGGGCCCGCAGTGCAGTCATGCGCGTGGCCGAGAAACTGTGATGCTCCGTTTCAATATGATCCTTCTCCTGATCGTCGTCGTTTGTGCACTGGGTGCGGTGACCTCCCAGCACCGGGCGCGCAAGCTGTTTCAGGGGCTGGAGGCGGAACAGGAGCGGGCGCGGCAGCTCGATATCGAGTACGGCCAGTTGCAGCTTGAAATGTCGACCTGGGCGAATCATCCGCGTATCGAAAAGATCGCCCGCGACCGCTTGCATATGGTCTCCCCGGATGCCCTGGGCCGCGTCGTCCAGGCGCCGGCCACGGCCCGGAAGGGAGGGCGCTGATGGGCGTTCGCCGTCGTCCGCAGCGCGGTCATCGCTTTGCCGAAAGCCCGGTTCTGCAGTTGGCGCTGCAGGGCTGGCGTTCGCGCATGGTCGGCCTGCTGCTGATGGGCGCCTTCCTGGCCCTGGTGGCGCGCGGCTTCTATCTGCAGGTGATCAATAACGACTTCCTGCAGCAGAAGGGCGGCTCGCGCTACCTGCGCGACATCGAGATTTCCGCTTCGCGCGGCAAGGTCATCGACCGCAACGGCGACCTGCTGGCCGTGTCCACCCCGATGAAGACCATCTGGGCGATTCCGGGCGATGCACGGACCATGACGGCGCCGCAGAAGAGCCAGCTGGCCGAACTGCTCGGCATCAGCGTGCGTGAACTGGATGGCAAGATCGCCAGCGAAAAGACCTTCACCTTCATCAAGCGCCAGGTGGCGCCGGAAACGGCTGACCGCATCGCCGCGCTGAAATTCCCCGGCGTGCATCAGGAACGCGAATATCGCCGTTTCTACCCGACCGGCGACATGACGGCGCATATCGTCGGTTTCACCGGCGTGGACGACAAGGGCCTGGAGGGGGTCGAACTGGCCTTCCAGAACAGCCTGCTCGGCCGCCCCGGCAGCCGCACGGTGATCCGCGACCGGCGCGGCAATATCGTCGAGGACGTCGGCGCCACCAAGCCGCCGCAGGACGGCAAGGATGTCCGTCTGGCGCTCGATTCCAAGATTCAGTACCTGGCCTACAGCCAGTTGAAGGATGCGATCGAGAAGCACAGCGCCAAGGCTGGAGGCGCGGTGGTCATCGATGCCCGCAACGGGGAAATCCTGGCCCTCGCCAACTGGCCGACCTACAACCCGAACAACCGGGAGAAGCTGTCCGGCGCGCAGTTGCGCAACCGGGCGATCACCGATACCTACGAGCCGGGTTCGGTGATGAAGCCGTTTACGGCGGCCTTGGCGCTGGAAAAGGGCAAGGTCCGTTTCGACACGGTGATCAACTGCGCGCCGGGCAGAATGAGCATCGGCCCGGCCACCATTTCGGATGCCCACCCGCATGGTGCGCTGACCGTGGCGCAGGTGATCCAGAAATCCTCCAACGTCGGCACCGCCAAGATCGCGCTCGGTTTTACGCCCAAGGAAATGTGGGACCTGTTCGACAGTGTGGGCTTCGGCCAGGCGCCGAATCTCGGCTTCCCGGGCGAGGTCAATGGCCGCCTGCGGCCCTGGAAGAACTGGCGCCCGATCGAGCAGGCAACCATGTCCTACGGTCACGGCATCGCCGTCAGCCTGATCCAGATGGCGCGGGCCTATACGGTATTCGCCCGCGACGGCGAATTGATGCCCCTGTCGCTGGTCAAAATAGACGATGCACCGCCGCGCGGCACCCGCGTCTTTTCGCCGCAGACCGCACGCGAACTGCGCGCCATGCTGGAAATGGCGGCCGGCCCGGAAGGCACGGCACCCAAGGCGCGCGTTCCCGGCTATCGGGTCGGCGGCAAGACCGGTACGGCGTACAAGATCGAAGGCGGCGTCTATGCCAGGAAATACGTGGCCTCCTTCGTCGGCATCGCGCCGATCAGCGAGCCGCGTCTGGTGGTGGCGGTGATGATCGACGAACCGACCGCCGGCGGCCACTTCGGTGGCGACGTGGCCGGTCCGGTCTTCTCGCAGATCATGGGCGGCGCGCTGCGCACCATGGGTATTGCGCCGGATGCGCCGATCCAGGTGGCGGCGGGCGATGCGGAGAAGGGCAAGCTATGAGCACGCCGCGCGACATTCTCGATCGTCTGGAAGCGCTGGGCGTGGTGCCGAGCGGTGTTGCCGACGACAGCCGCCAGGTGCGGCCCGGTGACCTGTTCCTGGCCTATCCGGGCGATCTGGCCGACGGCCGGCGCTACATCGCCGACGCCCTGAGCAAGGGAGCGGTGGCCGTGTTGTGGCAGCCGGGCGGCGATTTCGTCTGGAATGCCGAGTGGGCCGTCCCGAAC
>DATGXM010000018.1:0-2003 GCA_035298985.1 Azonexus sp.
ATCGCCGTCCTTGGTGGTAGCGACGTCGATGTGATGGCCCACGACGTGGGCGATATCGCGCATGGTGTCGAACTGGCAGATCTGCGCGTAGCGCCCCAGTGTGCGGCCGAATGGCGTTCGCTTGTGGTACAGCTCGTGGGCTGCCGGCGCGAGAGGAACGATGGAGGTCCAGGCCAGGCTCAGCACGCCGCCGACGAGCTGGGACGTGTCGGTGTAGGCGCCTGCTGCGTAGCGCCATGCAAAAACCCAATACAGCACGATCGGACCTGCGGCGCAGATGACGAGCGGAATGTCCGCAAGGGTTTCATTCGTCATCTTCCGCGGCGCGTAGTCCCGGGGCAGCAGGGAATCGACGATGGTCAGGAACGGAAACATCAGGAAGCCCGCCCACACCCAGTCGCCGCCGGCGATCATGCCGCCATAGGCCACGGCCAGTACCGCTACGCCGGTCCAGTACTTCAGGTAGTCGTTCATTTCGATCTCCTCACATACGTCGCAATCCGCCGCGTGCATTTACCGCCATAGCCAACGAACGATCAGGCCACCGAGATTCCCCCGTTGATGCTGATCGCCTGTCCGGTCATCCGTTTCGCCGCCGGGCTCGCCAGGTACAGAATCATCGCGGCCTGGTCGGCGGCGTCGGACACGCCGAGGTGAGCCCGACGTCCCCCCGAAAATGAGTAGCAGTGGGGTTTAGAGTCCGATCATGAAGCAGGAGATCGGACGTGAAGAAGCGGTTCAGCGAAGAGCAGATCATCGGGTTCCTGAAGGAAGTCGATGCGGGGGTCGCGGTTAAGGACTTGTGCCGGCGGCACGGGTTCTCGGAAGCGAGCTACTACCTGTGGCGCAGCAAATTCGGTGGCATGGACGTCACCGACGCCAAGCGGCTGAAGGCGCTGGAGCTGGAAAACAGCCGGCTGAAACGGCTGTTGGCGGATGCCCTGCTGGAGAACGAGGCGACGAAGGAAGCCTTGAGAAAAAAGTGGTGAGCGCACCAGCGAAGCGGACGCTGGTGCGGATGCTTCAGGGCCACGGCCTGAGCGAGCGCCGCGCGCTGCACGTGGCGGGCATGAGCGCTTCAGCGCTGCGCTACGAGCCACGGCCGGATGGCAATGCCGAGTTGCGCGAGCAGATCGTGGCCATCGCCCAGCGCCATCGTCGTTACGGGGCAGAGATGATCTACCTCAAGCTCCGGCAGGCCGGGCAGCGGGTCAATCACAAGCGCGTAGAACGGCTCTACGCGCTGGAGAAGCTGCAGGTGCGGCGGAGACGCCGGAAGAAGATCCCGCCCGGCGATCGCCAGCCGCTGATCCGCCCAAGCGCTGCCAACGAGGTCTGGTCGATGGACTTTGTATTCGACCGGATCGCGTCAGGCCGTGCGATCAAATGCTTAGCCATCGTCGACGACGCCACGCACGAGGCCGTGGCTGTGATCCCCGAGCATGCGATCGGTGGCGACCATCTGGTGCGACTTCTGGACGAAGTCTGTGCGCGGCGTGGCAAGCCTGCCGTGATCCGGACCGACAACGGCAAGGAGTTCACCGGCCGGGCCATGCTGACCTGGGCGCATCGGCATGGCATCGCACTACGCCTGATCGAACCCGGCAAGCCCAACCAGAACGCCTACATCGAATCGTTCAACGGCCGGCTGCGCGATGAGTGCCTGAACGAGCACTGGTTCCCCAGCCTCCACCACGCCCGAGCGGTGATCCGGATCTGGGCTCGCGAATACAACGAGGAGCGACCGAAGAAGGCACTCGGCGGGCTGACGCCCGCCGTCTACGCCCGGCAGCTCGCTGCCAAGGCGATAACATCCACCCAAGGGCTCTAAACCAAACCGCTACTTAGCGCGGGGGGACGTCGCACCAGCGCAAGTTCCGCGTACATCTTCTTCAGCTTGGCGTTCTCGCCTTCAAGCTCCTTCAGCCGGCGCAGCTGCGAGATATCCATACCAGCGTACTTCGACTTCCAAGCGTAGTACGTCGGTTCGCTGATCCCGTGTT
>DATGXM010000019.1:0-2688 GCA_035298985.1 Azonexus sp.
CGGCCAGGACGTTCTGCATCAGCGGCTTGTCGGCGAGCAGGGACCCGCTGCATGCACTGACCTACCGCGGCGATGTCAGCGCGCTCAAGACCGTGTGCTCGGTCGACTGGAACCCGCCGGCGACGAATCTGTCCATCGCCAGCAACACCTTCGGCGTGACCCTCATCGCCAAGAGCTTCAACCAGCTGCCGCTGCCGACGCCGATCACGGTGCCCGCGCAGCAACCGTGCTGCACGGTGGTGCCGTGAGAGTCGTTTGGTGAGGTGAGTTTTTGCGCTTTCTCCTTCTCCCCGCTTGCGGGGAGAAGGTGGCCGAAGAGCCTGCCCCCGTACTTGATACGGGGCAGGATGAGGGGCGTCGTGCAGACCGTAGGGCGCATCAGCCGAAGGCGTCATGCGCCGTTGCGCGTCGACAATGTTGGAGGTTCAAGGAAGGTGTATGACGATTCGCTTGCGCACACTGCAGCAGATGCGCCTTGCGGCCTTTTTCGTCCCGTCGGGCTCAAAGAAGCCCAAGGCTGGAAATCCGAAGCCCAATAAGAGGCCTGCCTGATTCGGGCTTTTAATTTTGTGGGTCGGGTCACAGGCATCTCGTGCATATGGGTGCCCTTAATTGGCATGCCTGAAAACCGGGGTGTCTCAACGCTTTCTGAGCCTTTCAGCCAAGTCGGATAAAAAATTCTTTGCCTCTGCTTCGTCGATCTCCGGATAAAAGCGGTAACAGCTATTAAAATTGAAGCCGTTTGCAGTCTCGCTCAGCAATATTGGCTTGAGATCTTTTGGATTCGATTTGCTGTTGACTACCATTCGCTCTATTTGCTGCGTAAATTCCACCAGGCGGATGCGGCCCTGTGTGTTCTCTGGATTCGCTAATGCATCAAATAGCGACAATACGTAGGCGTTGTATTTTCTATAGTTTTCGCCAGCAAAGATGTTGTCTGGGTTCTGAAATGCAAAGCCATGGCCTACAAGTTCGCCATATGCGGTAGGTGAGTCATAACTGCCTCGAACATGTGCATAGCTATCACCCAGCGCGTGAATCAAGAAGCCAGTCTGCCAATCAGGTTTCCTTTCGCCATATGACTCACGTACCAGAAGTTCCAAAGCTTCCCTTCGTTTGCCGACTGCTTCGTGGTCGCCGCCATGTAGTGAGTGCAATGCATTGACTATATTCGATCTGTTTTTCCAGGAGAAAATTCCGAATATGGAAACGGGTACTGCGTTGTATTTCATGATCTGATCTGGCGCTTGTGAGAAACAGACCAGTCTTTCGGCGCGACCCTCTTCTATTTCAGCCAGCTTAGACACAAAATCAACAGTGTAAAAATGCCCGTCAGCCTTGAAGCCTTTGTAGCCATGTTTTTCCCTTGCAATTTCGATAATTTTCTTGGAAATAGCGCGCGGCTCGTCTGGTGAAGAAAACGAGGATTTGCTAAGCGTGGCGCAACCGCTGACAAATGATGCGCATGAAATGAGAATCGCTGTGATGAAACGTGGCATGGCGCGTATACCTTGACATTCCATTTCTTTTCTTTCCTTTGAGTCGTTGATTGGTGAGGCCAGTGTCCACTGCGTTCTATGGAGGCCATCCTTTAACGTAAAAACCGGGATTGGCTAAACGCGATCAGGTGCTTTTTAAAGAAAGGCAGGGTTACTGCGCATGCAAAGCGCATGCGGCTATCTTTTGAGCCTTCGGTGCAGCTCACTCCGGGTCCAGTCCCGGGCCTGCCATTTTGTGAATTGGGTCGATGGTGTGGCTGCAACTGCGGTGCATCGTGCGTGGTACAAATCCGCGGCAAACATAAGCTCAGCGCCAATAGGCGATTCTTCTGCACATCCGCTTCGGCAATCTGGCTCCAAGCCCCCACCACCGTCAACCTGTCGAAACCTCCAGCCGACGCGCGGTGCCTGCAACACGGCCGAAGCAGGATCCCGGCCTTCGCCGGGATGACGGCGGTGGGCGTTGTCGGGAGAGGCTGCGGTTGCCGGAAACAGCGTTGGCGGTCGTACCCTCACCCCGGCCCTCTCCCGGGGGGAGAGGGAGAAGAGCAGGACGGCCTGTGGCCTCAGCCGCGCCGCATCCACCACACGAGCAGGGCGAGCAGGACGCCGAGGGCGAGCGCGACTTTCATGACGGCGCCGAAGCGGGTCTTCTGGCCGGGCAGGGCGTCGCGGTCGTGGTCGCCGTAGAACAGGCGCGCGCGGATCGCTTTCGGATCGAGGTTCCTGCGGTCCTGCAGCGCCAGGCGCACTTCGACGTAGGTGTCCTGCGGGAAGGTGTAGGCGTGGGATTCGCGGCCGATCCACGCGGCCTGCGGGGCGGCGCCGACGTTGACGACGCTTTCGCCCATGTATTCGGTGTGGATGCCGATGGTGCCGAGGGTGATCGGGATCGCGCAGGGGTCGCGGGCTTCGGGGCATTCGATGCCGACATCGATGATGGCTTCGCCCTTGTTCTCCGGGTCGGGCCATGTGGCGGCGTAGTCGATCAGCAGGGTCACCGGACCCTGGCTGGCGTCGTATTTGAAACTGCCGACCTCGAGCCGGCTGAAATCCTTGGCCTGGGCCTGGATTTCGGGCCCGATCCAGGTCTGGTCGGCGATCACGTTCAGCGGTTTCGCCGGGTTCCGGCTTTCCAGCGGCATCGGCAGCGCGTTGGACTGCGCGGAGGCCGCGGGCGGCAGCGCGA
>DATGXM010000020.1:0-3542 GCA_035298985.1 Azonexus sp.
GGGGCGGCCGTCTTCATCGCCGCCGGCCTGCTCCTGTTCGCTTCCGTTTCCGGCAAGCTGATCGGCGTGCGCATTGCCGGCCGCATCCTGAACTGGGCGCCGGGCGAAGCCAGCATCATCGGCTGGCTGCTGCAGACCAAGGCGCTGATCATGATCATTTTCGCCAACATCCTGCTCGACAAGCAGATCATCACCAGCGAGACCTTTACCGCCCTGCTGCTGATGGCGGTGGCCAGCACCATGCTGACGGTGCCCGTCGTCGCGCCCAAGCTGGCGCAGCTGAAGTCGCTGATCCTGCGGGCGGCTTGAGGAGAAACGCATGGCTTATCTGCCGACCTACGTTGAAGAGGCCCCGGCGCGACAGGAGATCGATGTCCTGTCCGGGCGCGCCCTGCTCGAATTCGGGACCAACTGGTGCGGCCATTGCCAAGGCGCGCAGCCGGCCATCGCGGCAGCGATGGCGAACTACCCCGCGCTGCGCCACATCAAGGTCGAAGACGGTCCCGGGCGCCCGCTGGGCCGCAGCTACCGGGTCAAGCTGTGGCCGACGCTGATTTTCTTGCGCGATGGTCAGGAAATCGAACGCCTGGTCAGACCGACCAGCGCGGCGGAAATTGCTGCCGCCCTCGCCCGCCTGGCCGCGACCTGAAAATCAGGCCGGCTGACGCCGCTTTTGCCACGCGTCCAGTTCGCCACGGTCGATGAAGGTCTCCAGCCGGTTGATGTTGCCCGGCAACTGCTTGCCTTCCCACTGCTCGGTGGCCCAGCGTTTCACATTGGCATGCAGCTCGCCATGTTCGATGGCCTGGGCCAGGGCCACCTCCGCGTCATGCACGGCATCCGGCGAACTGGCCATGGACAGGGCCGCTTGATGCAGATTCAGGGGGCTGTTGTCGCTCATGAGGGTCTCCATCTGGTCTGGGTCGTTATTTGGACAGGGGAGCGCCCCGTCCGGAGAATTCATCGCTCATCCGGTACAGCGCCTCGGCAAATGATGCCTTCGGATTCCCCCGGCAGTAGCGGTCGGCGTAGAGCTCTATCGTACCGTTGGATACGTCGGTCACCTGCTGCCGCTGGTTGGCGTAGTTATGGCCGCTGAGAAAGCCGCGCGCCCAGGCCAGATACGGCTGGCGCTCGTCCGGGCTGGCTTTGGTATTGGCCCAGGCCAGGCAGGACATGTCATCGAGGCCGAGCAGCTTGGGCGGTGCGGCGTCGGCGTGGAGTGCCAACAAGGCGAGCAACGCTCCCGAAATCCATTGGCCTGACTGGCGACTGCGCATCTGACGCTCCTTCTTGCGGCGGGCTTTCCTAACAGAATGCCATAGCCAGCAGGGCCGGGTCATCCAGAAGATTGAGCAGGCAGTATGCGGCGACGCGATTGGCGTACTCCCACAGGCGCAGTGCCAACCAGGAAAAGTCGAGACCGAAGTTCAGATTATCCTGCCGTTGATTGATATGGCCATCTGCAGATACAGGCGGTGCTGTCGGAGGCGGAGTGCTTCAGTAGTAGCGCCGGCTGTTTTCGGCTTCCATCCGGCGCACGGTGGCCTTGTCCTGGGCCAGGCGGCGTTCCGCTTCGTACTGGCGCTGCTGCTCTTCGCGCAGCTTGCGTTGTTCTTCACGCTGTTTTTCCTGCTGGGCCATCGCTTCGCCGCGCTGGATGTCGCGGGAAATCTGGCGGCCGTAGGCCAGGTCGCGCTCTCGTTCGTAGCGTTCCCGCGCTTCTGCTTGCTGGCGCTGGTCATCGGCTTGCCGCGCGGCCATACGTTCGCTTTGCTCTTGTTCTCGTGCCCGCTGTGCCGCGATTTCGGCCAGTCTGACGGCTGCTCTTTCCTTTTCGAGAGCGGCCTGCTCGCGATTCGATTGGAAATTGGCGTAGCCGAGACCACTGGCACCGATTACGGCAGCAAGCAACAGCGCCGAGAGATAGGAACGGGGTTGTACTTCCTGAATGGCTTCGGCGGCGGCACGGGCCGCCAGTTTTTCGTCGTATGCCTTGCGGCGTTCCGGATTGGACAGCATGGTGTAGGCCTCGCGCAACGCGATCAGGCGGTTGGTTGCATCCTCGCCGTCGCTACTGCTCTGCAAGGCAGCGTATTGGGCATGCAGGCGCTGATAGCTGACGGTGATGCTTTCCTGGCTGGCCGAGGTACTGACTTCAAGCAGGTCGTAGAGGGTGTTTGCCATGTCGTCTCTTTAACGGCTGCGGCGTGGGGTATCGGCCGGGCTGGCCGGACCGGGAACGATTAACACGCCGCCCCGTACTTGGCGGTCCTGCCGGGCTTTCCATTCCAGTTCGCTCAATTGCGCCTGGTTTTTCATATGGACAGATTCGGCCTGTCGCTGCTGACTGCGATTCACCTTGTCGGCCTGCTGGTCAACCCGATCCGCGTTGTGCGCACAGGGGGAATCGGCGATCACTGTCTTGCCGTTGTGGGTGCACTTGTAAGTTTCGGCTTGGCCGTGGATGGACCAGGCGAGAACCATCGCCAATCCGATCAAGGTTTTCAGGGCGATCATTTATTGTTTATTTCCCGGTCCGTATTCCATCGGTATTCTAGATTGCCGCACCATGTACTGCCAATGGGTGGAATCCGCTCAGACCATCCCGCCATTGATCGAAACGACCTGCCCGGAGATGTAGGCGGCGCGGTCCGAGGCGAGGAAGGCGACGAGGTCGGCGACTTCTTCCGGCTGGCCGGCGCGTTTCATCGGCACCAGCTGCTTGATGGTGTCGGCGTCGAAGGCGCCTTCGATCATGTCGGTGGCGATGATGCCGGGTGCCACGGCATTGACCGTGATGCCGCGGCTGGCCAGTTCCAGCGCCAGCGACTTGCTGGCCGCGTGCAGCGCGCCCTTGGCGGCCGAGTAATTGACCTGGCCGCGATTGCCGGTGATGCCGGCGACCGACGAAATGGTGACGATGCGGCCCCAGCGGGTGCGGATCATCGGCATGGTCAGCGGCTGGGTGACGTTGTAGAAGCCGTTCAGCGACACGGCGATGACCGAATCCCATTGCTCGCCGGACATGCCGGGGAAGACGGCATCGGCATGGATGCCGGCGTTGTTCACCAGGATCTGGATGGCGCCGGCGGCGAGCAGCTTGTCCAGTGCGGCGGCCGTCGCTGTGCGGTCGGTAACGTCGAAGGTGACGGCTTCGGCGCTGCCGCCGGCCGCGCGGATGGCGGCGACGACGGTCTCGGCCTTGTCCAGACTGCGATTGGCGTGCACGATGACGTGGTGACCGTCGGCGGCGAGGCGCCGGCAGATGGCGGCACCGATACCGCCGCTGCCGCCGGTGACGAGGGCGCGTTTCATGGCTGTTCCTTGTTCAGGGCGCTGGCGTCGAGAACCACGGCGGCACGACCTTCGAGCAGGCAGCGGTCGGCGTGGCAGACGGAAAACTGATAGAGGATGTTGTTGGCGTCGCCGGACAGGCGCTCGGCTCGGACGAGCAATTGGCCCGGCAGATCGTCGAGGCGGGCGGCATGCAGCGTCACGCCGCGCACACTGGTCAGGTAGCCCTGGCGCGGCTGGCCATT
>DATGXM010000021.1:0-7006 GCA_035298985.1 Azonexus sp.
TTTTCCGCAGGGCGCCGAACCAGCCCATGCCGGCTGGCAGGCTGTCCTGCAGCAACTGCGCGTGGCCGGGGCTGCCGACCCGATTGGCGAGCACGCCGGCGAAAGGCAGGCCGGGACGGTAGCTGGCGAGACCGTGGGCGACGGCGCCGAAGGTCTGCGCCATGGCGCCGGCGTCGATCAGCGCCATGACCGGAATGGCGAAGCGCTCGGCGATGTCGGCGGCCGACGGCTGGCCGTCGAACAGGCCCATGACGCCTTCGATCAGGATCAGGTCGGATTCGGTCGCCGCCTGCGCCAGCCGCCAGCGGGCGTCGGCCTCGCCGCACATGCCGAGATCAAGGTTCTGACAGGGGCGCCCCGAGGCGAAAGCGTGAATCTGCGGATCGAGAAAATCCGGGCCGCATTTGAAAACGGTGACCCGGCGCCCCAGCCGGACATGCAGGCGGGCGAGGGCGGCGGTGATGGTGGTCTTGCCCTGGCCGGAGGCGGGGGCAGCGATGAGCAGGGCGGGGCAATGGGGCATGGCAGTTGTGAATGCTTGTTACGAAGCCCGGGCTTTTTCGCTTCGGTTTTTGCAGATAAGGCGTGCGTTTCCCGGGCATATCGTTATCCGACCTACAGAACGCCCGGCCCGGCGGGCTGTCAGGATAGCAGTATTGCCCGGCGGCGACGTGCAGCCGAGTGGCGCAGGACTGTTTCACGGCATGCCAAACAGAGCGCAAACCTGTGATTTTTCAGCGACCTGACGTAAAATCCGCGGTCCGCTACTGCACCGCAACAAAGCCACTTCCATGCTCTATCCCACCCGTTTCGATGTCATCGTCGTCGGCGGCGGTCACGCCGGCACCGAGGCTGCGCTTGCCGCGGCGCGGGCGGGTGCGAATACGCTGTTGCTGACGCACAACCTGGACACGCTGGGGGCGATGAGCTGCAACCCGTCGATCGGCGGCATCGGCAAGGGCCATCTGGTCCGTGAGGTCGATGCACTGGGCGGTGCCATGGCCGCGGCCACCGACGAATCCGGCATCCAGTTCCGCATCCTGAATGCCTCGAAAGGCCCGGCCGTGCGAGCGACGCGCGCCCAGGCCGACCGTGTGCTGTACAAGCAGGCCATTCGCATGCGGCTGGAAAACCAGCCAAATCTGACCATCTTCGCCCAGGCCTGCGACGACCTGATCGTCGAAGGCGACAAGGTCCGCGGCGCCGTCACCCAGCTCGGCATCCGGTTCATGGCCGAGGCCGTGGTGCTGACCGCCGGCACCTTCCTGAACGGCAAGATTCACGTCGGGCTGGAGAACTACACCGGCGGCCGCATGGGCGACCCCCCATCGGTATCGCTGGCCGCCCGCCTGAAGGAACTGAACCTGCCGCAAGGCCGCCTGAAAACCGGCACGCCGCCGCGCCTCGACGGCAAGACCATCGATTTCTCGGTGATGGAAGAGCAGCACTCGGACGACCCGCTGCCGGTGTTTTCCTTCCTCGGCAACGCCGCGCAACACCCGAAACAGCTGCCGTGCTGGATCACCGAAACCAACGAACGCACGCACGACATCATCCGCAGCGGCCTGGATCGTTCGCCGATGTACACCGGCGTCATCGAAGGCGTCGGCCCGCGCTACTGCCCGTCGATCGAAGACAAGATCCACCGCTTCGCCGACAAGAACCAGCACAACGTCTTCCTCGAACCGGAAGGCCTGACCACGCACGAAATCTACCCGAACGGCGTGTCGACCAGCCTGCCCTTCGACATCCAGCTCGCCTTGGTGCGCTCGATCCGCGGCATGGAAAACGTGCACATCCTGCGTCCCGGCTACGCCATCGAATACGATTTCTACGATCCGCGCGGCCTGAAGGACACGCTGGAAACCAAGGCCATCAACGGCCTGTTCTTCGCCGGCCAGATCAACGGCACCACCGGTTACGAAGAAGCCGCCGCCCAGGGCCTGCTCGCCGGCATCAACGCCGTGCGCTACGTGCGCAATGAAGAGGGCTGGTGCCCGAAGCGCAACGAGGCCTACCTCGGCGTACTGGTCGACGACCTGATCACGCGCGGCGTCGCAGATCCCTACCGGATGTTCACCAGCCGTGCCGAATACCGGCTGAGCCTGCGCGAAGACAATGCCGACCTGCGCCTGACCGAACAAGGCCGCCAACTCGGCCTGGTCGACGATATCCGCTGGGATGCCTTCTGCCGCAAGCGGGACGCCATCGCCAGCGAGCAGGAACGCCTGAAATCGACCTGGGTCAATCCCAAGATCACCCCGGCCGAAGACTGCATCCGCGTACTGGGCAAGGCCATCGAACACGAATACAACCTGTTCGAACTGCTGCGCCGCCCGGAAGTCTCCTACGCCAGCCTGCTCACCCTGCCCGGCGCCGGCGAAGGCCAGAGCGATCCGTTGGTCGTCGAGCAGCTTGAAATCTCCGCCAAGTACCAGGGCTACATCGACCGCCAGGCCGAGGAAGTCGCCAAGTCGGCCAGCTACGAGAACACCGTGTTGCCGGCCGATCTCGACTACGGCACGGTCGCCGGCCTGTCCAACGAGGTCAAGCAGAAGCTGGCCCAGCACAAGCCGCAGACCATCGGCCAGGCCTCGCGCATCCAGGGCATCACGCCGGCCGCCATTTCGCTGCTGCTGATTCATCTGAAGCGCCACAACCTGTCGTCCGCCGCATGAGCCAGGACGCCCTCGCCGCCGGCCTCGCCGATCTCGGAATCGACCTGCCCGATGCGGCACAGCACAAGCTGCTCGCCTTTCGCGACCTGCTGCTCAAGTGGAACAAGACCTACAACCTGACCGCGCTGCGCGATCCGGCCCAGGCCGTCTCGCACCACCTGCTCGATTCGCTGGCCATCCTGCCGCATGTCGGCCCCGGCCAGCTGCTCGATGTCGGCAGCGGCGGCGGCCTGCCTGCCATTCCATTGGCTATCGCCCGCCCCGGCCTCTCGGTCAGCATGGTCGACACCGTGCAGAAGAAAACCACCTTCCTGCAGCAGGTTGTCATCGAACTGGGACTGAGGAATGCTACGGTGCACCACGCCCGGGTCGAGGCAATGCCGGGCAGCTACGCGCAAATCAGCTCGCGCGCCTTTGCCGAAATCGGCCTCTTCGTCAGCCTGACCCGCCACCTGCTGGCGCCGGGCGGACGCTGGCTGGCCATGAAGGGCGTGCGGCCGGACGATGAACTCAAGGCCCTGCCGGCCGACATCGCGGTGGAAGCAATCATTCCGCTGAACGTGCCGGGCCTGGACGCCGAACGACATTTGATCATCCTGAAAGCCGGGTCATGAAAGTACTCGCCATTACCAACCAGAAGGGCGGCGTCGGCAAGACGACCACCGCGGTCAATCTGGCCGCCTCGCTGGCCGCCGAAGGCAAGCGCGTCCTGTTGATCGACATGGACCCGCAGGGTAACGCCACCACCGGCGCCGGCATCACCAAGAAGGAAGCGCTGCCCACCGTCTATCAGTTGCTGATCGGTGCCGCGACGCTGGTCGAGGTCTGCATCAACACCGACTTTTCCTTCGACGTGCTGCCCGCCAACCGCGAGCTGGCCGGCGCCGAAGTCGAGATGATCGAACTCGACCAGCGCGAATACCGCCTGAAGAAGGCCTTGCAGCAGAATCACGACGAATACGACTTCGTACTCATCGATTGCCCGCCGGCGCTCAACATGCTGACCGTCAATGCGCTGGTCGCCGCCGACTCCGTGCTGATCCCGATGCAGTGCGAGTACTACGCGCTGGAAGGCCTGTCCGACCTGGTCGAGACGCTGCGCAAGGTACGCCACCACCTCAATTCGCGCCTCGAGATCGAAGGCCTGCTGCGCACCATGTACAACAGCCAGAGCACGCTGACCCAGCAGGTCTCCAACGAACTCGAAAGCCACTTCGGCGACAAGGTCTACAAGACCATCGTGCCGCGCAATGTCCGCCTGGCCGAAGCGCCGTCCTACGGCAAGCCGGTCATCGCCTTTGACAAAAACTCGAAGGGCGCGCAGGCCTACAGCGCGCTCGCCCAGGAAATCCTCGAAAGGGCTGCCTCATGATCAAGATGAAAGGACTCGGCCGCGGCCTCGATGCGCTGCTCGCCGGCAGCGACAAGCCACAGGGCGACGAGCAGCGCAACCTGCCGGTCGAACGCCTGAAGCCCGGCAAGTACCAGCCGCGCACCCAGATGGACCAAGATTCGCTGGCCGAACTGGCCGCCTCGATCAAGGCCCAGGGCATCATGCAGCCCATCCTGGTGCGTGCCGTGGACAGCACGCCGGGCGCCGAGCGCTACGAAATCGTCGCCGGCGAACGCCGCTGGCGCGCCTCGCAA
Organism: Azonexus sp.; assembly: GCA_035298985.1. Classification (GTDB taxonomy): domain Bacteria; phylum Pseudomonadota; class Gammaproteobacteria; order Burkholderiales; family Rhodocyclaceae; genus Azonexus. The sequence continues at coordinate 4,326 of DATGXM010000021.1, forward strand.
CTGGCCGGCCTCAGCGAAGTGCCGGTGCTGGTGCGCAGCATTCCCGACGAGCAGGCGCTGGCCATGGCGCTGATCGAGAACATCCAGCGCGAAAACCTCAATCCGCTCGAAGAAGCCCAGGGCCTGCAGCGCCTGGTCGACGAATTCGGCCTGACCCACCAGCAGGCCGCCGATGCCGTGGGCCGCTCGCGCCCCGCTGCCAGCAACCTGTTGCGCCTGTTGCAACTCAGCGCACCGGTCCAGGAACTGCTGATGGCCGGCAAGCTGGACATGGGCCACGCCCGCGCCTTGCTGCCGCTCAACGGCGCCCAGCAGGTCGCCATTGCCCAGCGCGTCGTCCAGCATGGTCTGTCGGTACGCGAGGCCGAACGCCTCGTCCAGCAGATCACCAACCCGCCGAAAAAACCTGCCGCCAAGCCGGTCGACCGCGATCTGCTGCGCCTGCAGGAAGAACTCGCCGACGGCCTCGGCGCCAATGTCCTGATCCGCACCAACAAGAAGGGCGCCGGCAAGGTGACCATCGAATTCGGCAGTTTAGAACAACTGGACGGCCTGATTTCCCGGTTCACCGTTTAACCGATGTCACTAAACATAACCGTCTGTCTTTACGGGAAAACCCTTAATTTGTGCGCCGCGGAAATTGACTCTTATGTAAGACTTCGTTACACTCTCGGGGTTTTTGATCGAGGTATTCCTTGCACCCGCAGGTAAGCTGGATTCTCAGTCGCCAGGCGGCATTGACCATCGTACTCGCCGTCGTGGCCTGGCTGGTGTTCAGTGAAATTGCAGGTATCTCGGTTCTGATCGGGGGATCAATCGGCATCATCGCAAACCTTGGCTACGTGCTGCGTGCCATGCGGATGAATGTCGGGCTTGACCCGGTAAAGGCTTACCGGGCGCAGACAGCGGGCGAGGGGTTCAAGTTTCTGCTCACGCTCATTGGCTTCGCTCTTGTGTTTTTGAAGTTCAAGGAAGTGTCGGTGTTTCCGCTCTTTCTTGGTTACGCATCAACATTGGTCATCTTCTGGATGGCACTCTTGAAGCAACGCTAGGTCTGGAGAAATCATGAGCGCTGAAGGCGGTACCGCAGGTTACATACAACACCACCTCACCAACCTCGTCGTCTGCGCGGACAGCGCCAAGGTTGACGGTGTGTGTAAGGGCTTCTGGTCCTTCCATCTGGATACCCTTCTGGTATCCGGCATTCTGGGTCTGGTCGTCTTCGGCCTGATGGCCATGCTGGCCAGCAAGGCCAGCGCCGGCATCCCGTCCAAGGGTCAAAACTTTGTCGAAATGGTCGTCGGCCTCGTCGACCAGCAGGTGCGTGACACTTTCCACGGCCGCAGCGCCCTGGTTACCCCGCTCGCCATCACCATCTTCGTCTGGGTGTTCGTCATGAACGCGATGGACTTGATTCCTGTTGATTTCCTGCCCTTCGTCGCGCAAAAGGTTAGCGGCAACGAGCACCTGCCGTTCAAGTTCGTTCCGACCACCGACCCCAACCTGACTTTCGGCATGTCGATCAGCGTCTTCTTCATCTCGCTGTTCATGGGTCTGAAGGTCAAGGGTCTCGGCCATTTCATGCACGAAGTGTTCACCGTCCCGTTTGGCGCCAAACTGGCCCCGGTCAACTTCCTGTTCCGCGTCGTCGAAGAAATCGCCCGTCCGATTTCGCTGTCTCTGCGTCTGTTCGGCAACATGTACGCCGGCGAAATGGTGTTCATCCTGATCGCTCTGCTGGGTCTGTATCAGCTTCCGCTGGCTTTGCCCTGGGAACTGTTCCACATCCTGATCATCACCCTGCAAGCCTTCGTGTTCATGATGCTGACCATCGTGTACATGTCCATGGCCGCAGAGTCGCACTAAGTAGTTTTTGTTTTCCCGTAGTTTTTTACTTTTAACCCCGCATTAACCTACCTTACTGAGGAGTAAACATGGAACTCGCAACCGTTCTCTCCAACACCGCTATCGCTGTGGCTATCCTGATCGGCGCCGGCGCTCTCGGCACCGCTATCGGCTTCGGTATCCTCGGCGGCCGCTTCCTGGAAGGCGCTGCCCGTCAGCCGGAAATGATCCCCACCCTGCAAGTCAAGATGTTCATCGTCGCCGGTCTGCTCGACGCCGTGACCATGATCGGTGTTGGTATCGCTCTGTTCCTGCTCTTCGCCAATCCGTTCCTGGCCCTGCTGCACTAATAATCTCGCCTGAAACTCTCATAACCAGGAGGTTGGCGTGAACATTAACGCTACACTGATTGGCCAGGCAATCTGGTTTGCCCTCTTCATCTGGATCACGATGAAGTACGTCTGGCCGCCGCTGCAAAAAGCAATGGCGGACCGTCAGGCACAGATCGCTGAAGGCCTGGCTGCAGCCGAACGTGGTAAGCACGAGCAAGAACTCGCTGCCAAGCGTTCCGCTGATGCGCTGCGTGAAGCCAAGGAGAAATCCGCGGAATTCGTGGCTCAAGCCGAAAAGCGTGCGCAACAGATCGTCGAAGAAGCCAAGGGCAATGCCAAGGTTGAGGCTGACAAAATCGTCGCCGGCGCCAAGGCAGAAATCGAACAGGAAGTCGAACGTGCCAAGCAGCAATTGCGTGAGCGCGTCGCCGAACTGGCGGTTGCCGGTGCCGAGAAGATCCTGCGCAAGGAAATCAATGCGTCCGTACATGCAGAAATGCTGGG
>DATGXM010000022.1:0-1601 GCA_035298985.1 Azonexus sp.
CCACCGCCATCCGCTCGATCCGCTACAGCTTCCTCGAGACCTGTTACGCCTGCGCCCCGCTGCCGGGCGTCAACTTCGGCACCCTGCGCCTGAATACCGACGCCTACGCCGCCGAGATCCGGGCCGCCGCCACCCAGCACGGGGTCGACGAGGCCATCGTCCGCGCGATCATCCATGCCGAATCCTCGTTCAACCCGAACGCGCGCTCGCGGGTCGGCGCGGAAGGCCTGATGCAGTTGATGCCGCCGACCGCACGCCGTTTCGGGGTCGGCAATTCCTACGATCCCGCGCAGAACATCCGCGGCGGCGTGCAATACCTGGCCTGGCTGCTCAAGCGCTACAACGGCGACCTGACCCTGGCCGCCGCCGGCTACAACGCCGGCGAAGGCGCGGTGGACCGTTACAAGGGCGTTCCGCCCTACAGTGAGACCCGGCGCTACGTCGAGCGCGTCCGCGTCCTCGCCGAGCGTTACCGGGGCGTGCTCGCCGGCCGCGGCTGACTGGCTCCGGCCCTTTTCCGCCCGCATCCGGGCCCGTTTTCCCGCCCGACGCCCTGCCCGCAGCCCGCCCGCATCCGCCGCGGCCGAGGCAAACATTGTCGGCCGATTCAGCGTTCCGTTACACTTTGTCGTCTTTGCCGGCCGGCTTCGGAAACGAACCCTGCCCGCAACCCAAGTATCCCAATGCTTTCGCGGAGTGCCGGATGGCAACAAAAGTCGTAGGCGGGTCGGATCACCAGCATGGTGACGGCGCGCAACCGGTTGACGCGGGTCGTCGCCGCTTCCTGACCGCCTCCACCGCCGTGGTGGGTGCCGTCGGTGTCGCCGGCGCCTCGGTCCCCTTCATCAAGTCCTGGTTCCCGAGCGCCCGCGCGAAACTCGCCGGTGCGCCCGTGATCGCGGACATCAGCGGGCTGCAGGAAGGCCAGCGCCTGATCTTCGAATGGCGCGGTCAGCCGATCTGGATCGTCAAGCGTTCCAAGGCGACCCTCGACGCGCTGCCGACGCTCGACGGCGAGCTGCGCGATCCGAAGTCCGAGAACCTCGATCAGCAGCCGTCCTACATCAAGGGCGAGTTCCGCTCGATCAAGCCGGACATCTCGGTGCTCGTCGGTCTGTGCACCCATCTGGGCTGCTCGCCGGAAATGAAGGCCGAAATCCGGCCCGAGCCGTTCGATCCGGCGTGGAAGGGCGGTTATTTCTGCCCCTGCCACAAGTCGAAATTCGACATGGCCGGTCGCGTCTTCCAGGGCGTGCCCGCGCCGACCAACCTGCCGGTGCCGCCGCACCATTTCTCCGACGACAACACGATCGTGATCGGCGTCGATCCGGAAGGGAGCGCGTAAGCCATGGCGAACATCCTGACCCGCACCGCCAACAACGCGATGGACTGGTTCACCTACCGGGCGCCGGCATTCATGCCGTTCTACCGGAAGCACATGACCGAGTACTACGCGCCGAAGAATTTCAACCTGTGGTACATCTTCGGCATCCTGGCCACGGTGGTCCTGGCCAACCAGATCGTCACCGGCATCTTCCTGACGATGCACTTCAAGCCGAGCGCGGCGGAAGCCTTCGCCTCGGTCGAGTACATCATGCGCG
>DATGXM010000023.1:0-24218 GCA_035298985.1 Azonexus sp.
GGTGGGCCTCGTGCCAACGTGCGAGAACATGCCGAGCGGCACGGCCGTCAAGCCGGGCGACATCGTCACCTCGATGTCCGGCCAGACCATCGAGATCCTCAACACCGACGCCGAAGGCCGTCTGATCCTGTGCGACGCGCTAACCTATGCCGAGCGTTTCGAGCCCGACACGGTCATCGACGTCGCCACGCTGACCGGTGCCTGCGTCGTCGCCCTGGGCACTGTCGCCACCGGCCTGTTCGCCAACAAGGACGGACTGGCGCGCGATCTGCAGGACGCCGGCAACGAAGCCAACGACCGTGCCTGGCACATGCCGCTGTGGGACGACTACCAGGATCTGCTGAAGAGCCCCTTCGCCGACATGGCCAACATTGGCGGGCGTTACGGCGGCGCGATTTCGGCCGCCTGCTTCCTGTCGCGCTTCACCAAGAAATTCGACTGGGCCCACCTCGACATTGCCGGTACCGCCTGGAAATCCGGTGCCGACAAGGGTGCCACCGGACGCCCCGTGCCGCTACTCACCCACTATCTGCTGCAACGCGCAGGCAAGCTCAATTGACCCAGGTTTTCTTCTACCACGGCGCCAGCGACCGGATCGCTGCCGCCTGTGCCTTGCTCAGCGGCGCCTACGCCAAGAAAAAACCGATGCTGGTCTACGCCCTCGAACCCGAGGTTGCCAGCAGCCTCGACCGCATGCTGTGGACCCACTCGGCGCTCAGCTTCGTGCCGCACTGCCGCGCCGACTCGCCGCTGGCTGCCGAAACCCCGATCCTGATCACCGACAAGCTCGACACCATCGCGCAGGATGAGCGCCTGATGAACCTGAGCCGGGAAATTCCGCCCGGTTTTTCGCGCTTCGAAAGCCTGATCGAAGTGGTCGGCCAGGACGAGGACGACCGCAGCGCCGCCCGCGACCGCGTCAAGTTCTACAAGGACCGCGGCTACGAGGTCCGTTATTTCGACCTCAGCGACCGTTAAGGAATCGTCGTGCCCAGCCCCATCCTTGCCCGTGCCGATGCCCTGATGCACCGCAAACGCCAGAACGAAGGCGGGTTCGACGACCTGCCGGTACTGACCGACGCCATCGGCGACGATGAAGACATTCCGGTGCTGCTCGAGGTCGCGCCGGCCGCGCATGAAGTCGTCGTTGCCGACCCGGACCCTGTCGAGGCACACCACCAGGAAGCCGATACGGCTCCCGAAACAACGGTAACCGGCAGCGCCGAGCCCGTCCCGGTCATCACTCCGCTGGTCGCAAGCATTTCCCAAAATGCCGCCCTGCGCGAAGAACTGGCCAGCGAACTGGCCCGCCGCGTCGAACAGCGACTGGCGAGCGAATTGCCCCGCATCATCGAATCGACCCTGCGCGAGTTTCTGGCCGAACAGGAAATGATCGCCGCCGCAACGCCGCGCGACTGAAATCGCGGCGAAGCCGGGGCTACGCTCCGGTATAATTTCCGGTTTTCCCCTTTTCCGACAAGTCCATGGAACTCGCCAAAGCATTTGAGCCGGCTGATATCGAACGTCGCTGGTACCCCGAGTGGGAAGGTCAAAATTACTTCGCGGCCGGCGTCGACCGCAGCAAGACCGACAATTTCTGCATCCTGCTGCCGCCGCCCAACGTCACCGGCACGCTGCACATGGGCCACGGCTTCAACCAGACGATCATGGACGCCCTCACCCGCTACTACCGGATGCGTGGCCACAACACGCTGTGGCAGCCGGGCACCGATCACGCCGGCATCGCGACGCAGATCGTCGTCGAACGCCAGCTGGACGCCCAGGGCATTTCGCGCCACGACCTCGGCCGCGACAAGTTCCTGGAAAAGGTCTGGGAATGGAAGGAATACTCGGGCGGCACCATCACCCGCCAGATGCGCCGCATGGGCACCAGCCCGGACTGGAAGCGCGAGCGTTTCACGATGGATGCCGGCCTCAACAAGGTCGTCACTGAAACCTTCGTCCGCCTGTACAAGGAAGGCCTGATCTACCGCGGCAAGCGCCTGGTCAACTGGGACCCGAAGCTGCACACCGCCGTGTCCGACCTCGAAGTCGTGCAGGAGGAAGAAGACGGCTTCATGTGGCACATCCGCTACCCGCTGGCCGATGGCTCGGGTAGCCTGGTGGTCGCCACCACCCGTCCGGAAACCATGCTCGGCGACACCGCCGTGATGGTGCACCCGGAAGACGAGCGCTACAAGGCGATGATCGGCAAGATGGTCAAGCTGCCGCTGACCGAGCGCGAAATCCCGATCATTGCGGACTCCTACGTCGATCTCGAATTCGGCACCGGCTGCGTCAAGGTCACCCCGGCGCACGACTTCAACGACTACGCCGTTGGCCAGCGCCACGGCCTGCCGATGATCTCGATCCTGACGCTGGATGCCAAGATCAACGACGCCGCCCCGGAGAAATACCGCGGCCTGGACCGCTTCGATGCCCGCAAGGCCGTCGTCGCCGATCTGGAAGCCCTCGGCATCCTGGAAAAGACCGACAAGCACAAGCTCAAGGTGCCGCGCGGCGACCGCACCGGTGTCGTTATCGAGCCGATGCTCACCGACCAGTGGTTCGTCGCCATGTCCAAGCCGGGCGCCGACGGCAAGTCGATCACCGAGAAGGCTCTCGAAGTCGTCCATTCCGGCGAGATCAAGTTCTATCCGGAAAACTGGGTCAATACCTACAACCAGTGGCTGAATAACATCCAGGACTGGTGTATTTCCCGCCAGCTGTGGTGGGGCCACCAGATTCCGGCCTGGTACGGCGTCAATGGCGAGGTTTTCGTCGCCCAGAACGAGGAAGAAGCCCGCAAGCAGGCCGACCTGGCCGGTTACGCCGGCCAGCTGACCCGCGACGAGGACGTGCTGGACACCTGGTACTCGTCCGCCCTCTGGCCCTTCTCGACCCTGGACTGGAGCGGCGACGAAGCGACCGACGCGGCCAATCAGGTGCTGCAGCAGTATCTGCCCTCCTCCGTGCTGGTCACCGGTTTCGACATCATCTTCTTCTGGGTCGCCCGCATGGTCATGATGACCAAGCACGTCACCGGCAAGATCCCGTTCAAGCACGTCTATGTACATGGCCTGATCCGCGACGGCGAAGGCCAGAAGATGTCCAAATCCAAGGGCAACGTGCTCGACCCGATCGACCTGATCGACGGCATCGGCATCGATGCGCTGGTTGAAAAGCGGACCTTTGGCCTGATGAACCCGAAGCAGGCCGAAAGCATCGCCAAGAAGACCAAGAAGGAATTCCCGGAAGGCATCCCGGCCTTCGGCACCGACGCGCTACGCTTCACCTTCGCCTCGCTCGCTTCGCCGGGCCGTGACATCAAGTTCGACCTGAACCGCTGCGATGGTTACCGCAACTTCTGCAACAAGCTGTGGAACGCCACCCGCTTCGTGCTGATGAACGTCGAAGGTCACGACCTGGCCCTCGAACACCAGCAGGGCGGTCCGGCCTGCGGCGGCTCCGCACCGCTCGAATTCAGCTTCGCCGACCGCTGGATCGTCAGCCAGTTGCAGCGCGTCGAACAGGAAGTCGAGCAGCACTTTACCGACTACCGCTTCGACCTGGTCGCCCAGGCCGTCTACAAGTTCATCTGGGACGAGTTCTGCGACTGGTACCTGGAAATCGCCAAGGTCGAAATCCAGACCGGCAACGACGCCCAGCAGCGCGGCGCCCGCCGGACCCTGGTCCGCACGCTGGAAGCCGTGCTGCGCCTGGCCCACCCGCTGATCCCGTTCATCACCGAGGAACTGTGGCAGACCGTGGCGCCCATCGCCGGCCGCAAGACGCACGACTCGATCATGCTCGCCGCCTACCCGCGCGCCGAGGAATACAAGATCGACACCGCCAGCGAAGCCAAGGTCGAACGCCTGAAGGCGCTGGCCTACGCCTGCCGCAACCTGCGCGGCGAGATGGGCATCTCCCCGGCCCAGCGCACGCCGCTGATCGTAGCCGGCGGCGGCGATGAAATCCGCGAGTTCGCGCCCATCCTGCAAGCTCTGGGTAAGCTCTCCGAGGTACAAATCGTTGACGACATGCCGGCGGATGCCGTGGCACCGGTCGCCGTGGTCGGCGAGACGCGCCTGATGCTGAAGGTCGAGATCGACGTCGCCGCCGAACGCGAGCGCCTGAAGAAGGAAATCGAAAAGCTGGAGAAGCAGATTTCCATCGCCCAGGGCAAGCTCTCGAACGAAGGCTTCGTTGCCCGCGCCCCGGCCGCCGTTGTCGAACAGGAAAAACAGCGGGTTGCCGAATTCACGGCGACGCTGGAAAAACTCAAACCGCAACTGGCCAAACTGGGCTGAGCAAAGAGAGAAAAATGGAAGATAAACGCGGCTTCTTCGCTACGGTTTTTACCGCCCTGATGATCTTCTCCGGTCTGGTCGGGGTGTGCACCGTCGCCTTCATCAGTTCGTGGCCCTGGGAAAAGAAAGACCCGGCCTGGAAGCCCGCGTTCCGCATCGTCGCCGTCTGCGCCGCCACCAAGGAACCCTGCGGCATTGCCTACGGCGATTTCGCCGAGGCCAAGGCGAAGGGCCTGTACACCTCGCTGGAGCCGGCCCAGCCGGCCGGTGACGTCGAGGAGGAAAAGAACTGGCTGAAGTGGAAGAAGGAAGACGGCATCTACGAGGTCAAGGCCTCGTCCTGGTATTTCCAGAACACCATTCGCTACCGGATCGAAAAGGACGCTCCGGTGCTGGTCGCCTATCAGGATGTCGATGTTTCCAAGGCCTTCACCTACGGTGTCGGCGCCGCGCTGTTCATGATGGCCGGCCTCTACCTGCGCAAGCTGCGCAAATAATCCGCAGGAGCAGGCCTGACGACTTCGGTTCTCAGGCCTGGCGCAGCGCCACCCGGACCAGTCCGCGCAGCGCGTTACCCAGCCAGAAGCCGTCCTCGAGGTCTGCCGGCCACAACACCTGCTCTCTGGCCCGCCCTTCGGCCAGCAATTCCGCCCGCAGCACGCCCGGCAAGGCACCACTGCTCAGCGGCGGCGTCAGCAAGATGCCATCTCGCTCGACAAAGACATTGCTGCGCGCCCCCTCGGCAACCTCGCCCCGTTCGTTCAGGAAGACCTGATCGAATACAGCAGGCTCGCCGGCAATCGCTTTCAGCGCCTCGTCGTAAAGCGCCCGATCCGTCGTCTTGTGGCGCCGCAGCGGATGCGTGGAGTCGATCGGCGCTGCCGCCAGCACGGCGTAACGAAAGCCCGGCGGCTCCTCCATCAACGGAAAGGACGCGACCTGACAGGTGCCGTCCTTGGCCAGCGTCAGGCGGACACGCCATAGCCCACTCCCCGGCTGCGCCGCCAAGGCGGCCAGCACCCGTGCCTCGTCGAAGGCAAAGCCCAGCCAGGCTGCAGAAGTGCTCAACCGCTCCAGATGCCTTGGCAGGCTCGGATAAATACCGTCCTCGCGGCGCAGGGTCTCGATCAACAGCAGGCCCGGGTCGTCATCGCGCAGGAAGCGGGCTTTCAGATGGCACTCCGCCCACTCGGCATCGACTTGGGAATCGGCGACGATGCCGCTGCCGACTCCCAGGCTGCCCTTGCCATCAGAGTGCAAAGCCAGGGTACGGATGGCGACGTTGAGCCTGAAATCGCCATTCGGACCCAGCCAGCCCAAGGCACCGGTATACAGGCCTCGCGGTGCCGACTCCAGCTCGGCGGCAATCTGCATCGCCCGAATTTTCGGCGCCCCGGTAATCGAACCGCAGGGGAACAGGGCACGCAGGATTTCACCGAAAGAGACATCTGGGCCGACCGTGGCCGACACTTCCGATACCATCTGCCAGACCGTCGGGTAATCCTCGATGTCGAACAGCCGGTCCACTGCTACGCTACCGTTCTCCGCGACCCGCCCGAGGTCGTTGCGCAACAGATCGACGATCATCAGGTTTTCGGCACGATCCTTGGTTGAACCCCGCAACTGCTCCGCAGGCGCGTTTCGTGGCGCCGTTCCCTTCATCGGCCGGGTGATCAGGCGATTACCAACCCGCTCGAGAAAAAGCTCGGGCGACAGCGAAACCAGCGCGTCCTTGCCGTCACCGACAAAACCACCGTAACGCACCGGTTGGCGCTGGCGCAAGCGAGCATACAGGGCGAGCGGCGAGCCGTACCAGTCGAATTCCAACGGAAAGGTGAAATTGACCTGATAGCAGTCGCCGGCAAAGATCAGTTCCTTGATGCGCTCGACTGCTGCGGCATAAGTGCCCGGAGCGATCAACGGACGCAACCCGCCCACCCCGGCCAGCGCACCGCCGGCGCTATCGTGCAACCAGTTTTCGGCTTCGTCGGCTGTCATGGAAACCCGCTGGGCAAACCTCCAGAAGCGGGCCAACACCTGCGCCCCGGGGACCCAGCCCGGCGGTGCGGACTTCGGTTCGAGCAGGTAACCCAGCTCATATTCGAGGGCCACAACGGTCCAGCCCGGCGCCGCCTGCAGCATTGCCAAAGCGCGGTCGAGCGACGCCTGGTCGCTAACATCCAGGCAATCGATCAGTACCTCAAAACGCCAAGCGGCAGGTTCGCCTGCCGGCGCCTGCCTGTCCTCGAAAAATGCGGTAATCGGAGTATCTATTTGCGCTTCAGGAAGAACTCGAAAATCCGGTTTTCTTCCTTGTGCTCGAGCAGCTCGTTGCCGGTCTGCTTGGCAAAGGCGGGGAAATCCTTCAGGGAGCCGGGATCGGTCGCCACAACACGCAAAATCTGGCCCGACTCCATTTCAGCCAGGGTCTTCTTGGTCCGCAGGATGGGAAGCGGGCAATTCAGGCCCTTAACGTCGAGATCGCGATCGAATTCCATGGTCATTCAGCTGAACAGTCGAGTTTCGATTCTAACCTTAATTGCGTTTTTCCTTCAGTTCATCGATCTGGCGGCGCTTCATTTCGCGCAGACGGGCATCGATGGACGACATTTCGTAGAAATTGGCGTCACCGGCCTTCTGGGCCAGCAACAATTGCTCGATGGCGTCCGCAGTCCGCCCCTGCAGGCTGAACACCTCGGCTAAGGCACGGTGCTGCATGGCGCGCCGACCCAGGCCGGCGTAGCTTTCGGCGCGCAGCTTGTGCAACTGGACATCGTCGGGATAGTTGCGCAACTGGGCTTCGGCGAAGCGCAGCGAATCGTCGAAACGGCGCGCCCCGGTGAGCGCCGCGCCGTAGCCATAAACCAGGGCCAGATTGAGCGGATAGCGCACCATCGCATCGCGGTAGATGGTCAGCCCGCCGCTCGTATCGCCTTGCGCCAGGCGCAGGTCGGCCCGCAGGTGTTCCAGCATCGCCGCCGTCACCTTCAGACGCCGCGCCGCGTCAAGCTCCTTCTCGGCGCCGCTCCAGTCGCGCGCCCGGTAGCGGGCATAGGCCAGGCCAAAATGGACCGCGCCCTCGGAAGTGAATTTCTTCTCCTGCAGCAACTGCTCCATGTCCTTCACCGCATCGCGCGGCGTTCCCTGCATGGCGCGCACCTTGGCGCGGACCAGATGGAAATCGGCGCTGTCGATGACCTGCTTGTACGGCACCGTCTGCTCGCGATTCTGCATGTCGGTCATGCGTTCGCCGGACAGCGGGTGGGTACGCAGGTAAGCCGTCGCGTTGTTCTCGTATAGCCTGACCGCCTGCTGCAGGCGGGCAAAAAACGCGGCCATGCCGCGCACGTCGAAGCCCGCCTTGCGCAACACGTCGAAGCCCTGGCGGTCGGCCTCGCGCTCGAAATCCCGAGAGAATGCGAGTTGCGAGGAAATCGCTCCGGCCTGCGTGGTGGCGATCGCCGCACCGGCCACCTGGCCGCTCGAGCGGGCCGCCAGCAGGGCCAGCGCCATGGCCACCATGGAAGCCATGCTGACCTGCTTGGACTGGTAGATTTGCCGCGCAATATGGCGCTGCGTGACGTGGGATATTTCGTGGCCGAGCACCCCGGCCAGTTCCGACTCGGTCTGCGCCGACAGAATCAGGCCGGTATGCACGCCGATATAGCCGCCGGGCATGGCAAAGGCATTGATGTTCGGGTCGTTGATGGCGAAGAAGAAAAAGCCGAATCCCGGATCGTTGCTGACCGCCGCCAGGCGCCCGCCCAGCTGGTTCAGATAGACTTCGACGTCGGCGTCGTCGAGATAAGACGGTTCCCGCCAGCGGATGTCGTGCATGATCTGCAGACCGATTTTCTTCTCGGTATTCAGGGAGAATTCGCTGCTGGCAATATCACCCAGTTCAGGCAATTCGTCGGCGCGCAACGGCTGAATGGCCAGCGCGCAAGCGAGAGTCAGGGCGACAAATCGTTGGGAAAAACGCATGGTGCTATGATAGCGCAGCCTTGAATACCGCCATTCCGGTGGTTCGTAACCAAACGTAACGTCCGTGACCAACTCCCCCCTGACTCATTTCGACAACGCCGGCCAGGCCCATATGGTCGACGTCGGCGCCAAAGCGGAAACCGCCCGTGTGGCCCGTGCCGCCGGCTCTATTTTCATGCAGCCCGAAACGCTGGCCTTGATCCGTGGCGGTTCGGCCAAGAAAGGCGACGTGCTGGGCATTGCCCGCATCGCCGCTATCCAGGCCTCGAAGCGGACCGGCGACCTGATTCCGCTGTGCCATCCGATCGCGCTGACCCGCGTTGCCGCCGAATTCACCGTCGATGAAGCGCAAAACGCCGTCCATTGCGAAGTGACCGCCGAATGCTACGGCCGCACCGGTGTCGAGATGGAAGCGTTGACCGCCACCTCGGTCGGCCTGCTCACCATCTACGACATGTGCAAGGCCGTCGATCGCGGCATGCGCATCGATAACATCCGCCTGCTCGAAAAGAAGGGCGGCAAATCCGGCCACTGGCAGGCCGAATAGATTTCCCGGAAAAAATGTTCGAATTGCGACGACAATTTCTGAAGGCCGGGGTCTCCGCTGCCCTGCTTTGCCCACTGCTGGGCACCGGACTGCTGCTGCCGACCCGCGTCCTGGCCGCCGAATGGAACCGCTCTGCCTTTACTTCCCGCAATGTGGGCGACGCGCTGAAGAACTATGGCAGCGCCACGGCAACGGAAACCCGTGACATTGTCATCAATGCGCCGGAAATTGCCGAAAACGGCGCCAAGGTGGAAGTCGAAGTCAGCTGCAATGTCGCCAATACGCGCAGCCTGGCCATTTTTGCCGACAAGAATCCGATGCCGCTCTGTTCGGCCATCGAATTCTCCGGCCCGGTCGTGCCTTACGTTCGCGAGCAGCTCAAATTGTCCGAAACCACCCGTATTCGTGTCGTCGCCAAGACAAGCGACGGCAAATCCCACGTCGCCTTCTGCGAAATCAAGGTGACCCTGGGCGGTTGCGGAGGCTGAACATGGGCGAGCAGATCAAGATTCGCGCCCAAAATCAGGGCGAAATTACCGATGTGCGCATCCTGATGCAGCATCCGATGGAAACCGGGTTGCGCAAGGATGACAAGGGACAGACCTTTCCCGCCCACTTCATCCAGACCTTTACCGTCAGCCTGAACGGGAAAACCATCATCGACGGCCAGTTGAACACCTCGATTTCCAAGAATCCGTTGTTCACCTTCAAGGTGCGCGGCATCAAGGCAGGCGACAGACTGGCCGTGGCCTGGATCGACAACACCGGCGACAAGCGCCAGGACGAAATCGCTGTCAGCTGACGGCTCGACCGACAAAGCATGAGAACGTAAAAAAGCCCGCCTGATTCAGACGGGCTTTTTGATTTTATCTGTATCCGAGTTAAGCGCTCTGGATATTGGAAGCTTGCTTGCCCTTCGGACCCTGCACGACATCGAAAGAGACCTTCTGGCCTTCTTTCAGGGTCTTGAAGCCATTCATATTGATGGCGGAGAAGTGTGCGAAGAGATCTTCGCTGCCATCATCCGGAGTAATAAAGCCAAAACCCTTGGAATCATTGAACCACTTAACGGTACCGAGTGCCATGTTTGCTACTTTCTTACAAAAATCGAACAAATTTCCGGGTCTCCCCGACTCCCTGTTTGCGCTCAACAACCCGGTGCTCACGGCAATCCCGATGCAGCTTGAAGCCAAACACTATGGCTTTCTACGCGACTTGAAATATGTCGTCAACAAGTTTCTATGCCGCAGCGCAGCATATTTCAGGCAGGCGAATTGCTTGCTACTGACAGGAGATTCGGCAACCGATCCTCATATGATGTATTGCACATTGAGTCGGACTGTATAGAATCGAATGCATGGCTACGAAGTTTCAGGAAGGCGGACAACTCGAGGCCCAGCGCAGCAGGCTGGGGCCGCCGAAAATGTACAAGGTGGTGTTGCTGAACGACGATTACACCCCGATGGATTTCGTCATTACCGTTTTGCAGCGTTTTTTTTCTCTGGACACTGAACAAGCGACGCGAATCATGCTCCAAGTTCACAATGAAGGTCGAGGCGTGTGCGGCGTTTACCCGCGCGATATCGCTGCTACCAAGGTGGAACAGGTACTCGCCTTCGCCCGTCAGCATCAACACCCGCTCGCCTGCATCATGGAGGAAAACTGATGATTGCCCAGGAACTCGAAGTCAGCCTGCACATGGCCTTCGTCGAGGCGCGTCAAAAGCGCCACGAGTTCATTACCGTCGAACACCTCCTGCTGTCGCTGATCGACAATCCGTCGGCCGCCGAAGCACTGCGCGCTTGTGGTGCGAAAACCGACACGTTGCGTAAGGATCTCGCCAATTTCATCGACGAGCACACGCCGACCGTGTCCGGCGAAGACGATATCGACACGCAACCGACCCTGGGCTTCCAGCGCGTCATCCAGCGCGCCATCCTGCATGTTCAGTCGTCGGGCAAGAAAGAGGTCAACGGTGCCAATGTGCTGGTCGCCATTTATGGCGAAAAGGATTCGCACGCCGTTTATTTCCTGCAAAAGCAGGGGGTGACGCGGCTTGACGTGGTCAATTACATCTCGCACGGCATCAGCAAGGTACCGCAACAGAAGGCAGCTCCGGAAGGCGAAGTCGAGACCGAAGGCGAAAAGGGCGAAGCCGGACCGCTCGAGCAATACACCATCAACCTGAACGCCCTGGCGCTGCAAGGCAAGATCGACCCCCTGATCGGCCGCGACAAGGAGCTGGAGCGCGTCATCCAGACGCTGTGCCGCCGTCGCAAGAACAACCCCCTGCTGGTCGGCGAGGCCGGCGTGGGCAAGACAGCCATTGCCGAGGGCCTGGCCCGCAAGGTGGTCGAAGGCGACGTGCCGGAAATTCTGGCCAAGGCCAATGTGTATTCCCTGGACATGGGCGCCCTGCTCGCCGGAACCAAGTACCGCGGCGACTTTGAGCAGCGCCTGAAGGGCGTGCTCAAGGCCCTGCAGGACAACCCGCATGCCATCCTGTTCATCGACGAGATCCATACACTGATCGGTGCCGGTTCGGCCTCGGGCGGCACGCTGGACGCCTCCAACCTACTGAAGCCGGCGCTGTCGTCCGGCCAGTTGAAGTGCATCGGGGCGACGACCTATACCGAATTCCGCGGCATCTTTGAAAAGGACAGCGCGCTGTCGCGTCGCTTCCAAAAGATCGACGTCAATGAGCCGTCAGTTGCCGAAACGGTTGAAATCCTCAAGGGCCTGAAGGCCCGCTTCGAGGCGCACCACGGTATCAAGTACTCGGCGACGGCCATCTCGTCGGCAGTCGAGTTGTCGGCCCGCTACATCACCGACCGCCACCTGCCGGACAAGGCCATCGACGTGATCGACGAAGCCGGTGCCGCCCAGCGCATCCTGCCCAAGTCGAAGCAGAAGAAGGTCATCAACAAGACTGACATCGAGGAAATCGTCGCCAAGATCGCCCGCATTCCGTCGCAGCATGTCTCGCTCGACGACCGTGGTGCGCTGAAGAACCTCGACCGTGACTTGAAGGCTACCGTCTTCGGGCAGGACAAGGCGATCGACGCGCTGGCCAAGGCGATCAAGATGGCGCGTTCCGGCCTGGGCAACCCGGGCAAACCGATTGGCTCCTTCCTGTTCTCCGGCCCGACCGGCGTCGGCAAGACCGAAGTCGCCAAGCAGCTGGCCTATTGCCTGGGTGTGGAACTGCAGCGCTTCGACATGTCGGAATACATGGAGCGCCACGCCGTCTCGCGTCTGATTGGCGCCCCGCCGGGCTATGTCGGTTTCGACCAGGGTGGCCTGCTGACCGAGGCGATCACCAAGAAGCCGTACTGCGTGCTGCTGCTCGACGAAATCGAGAAGGCGCATCCGGATATCTACAACATACTGTTGCAGGTCATGGACCACGGCACGCTGACCGACAACAACGGTCGCAAGGCGGATTTCCGCAATGTGGTGATCATCATGACCACCAACGCCGGCGCCGCCGACCTGCAGAAGTCGAGCATGGGCTTCACCGCGTCGAAGCAGACCGGTGACGAAATGGCCGAAATCAAACGGCTGTTCACCCCGGAATTCCGCAACCGTCTTGATGCGACCATTTCCTTCGCGCCGCTCGATCACGAGATCATCCTGCGCGTGGTGGACAAGTTCCTGATGCAGCTGGAAGAACAGCTGCACGAGAAGAAGGTCGAGGCTCACTTCAGCGATGCGGTGAAGGAAATGCTGGCCAAGAAGGGTTTCGACCCACTGATGGGGGCCCGTCCGATGGCTCGCCTGATCCAGGACACCATCCGTTCCGCCCTGGCCGACGAACTGCTGTTCGGCAAGCTGGCCAATGGTGGACATGTGTTGGTCGGCCTCGACAAGGAAGGCAAGATCACCCTCGATTTCAGCGAGGAAAACGCCGAAGCGACAGTCTGACGATTGCCATCTACCCCCAAAGCCGTGCACCATTGCACGGCTTTTTTATTTTCAGGACACCACCATGACCTTCAAGACTCCCGACCTGTGCGATGAATTCGAGGCTGAACTCGGCAAGAGCGTTCGTGTCGTCGCCCCCATATTCCAGCGCTATGGCGGCCGGACCAGTTTTTCCGGCCAGATCGTCACCCTCAAGCTGTTCGAAGACAATTCGCTGGTGCGCGAACTGTTCGGCGAGGACGGCAAGGGCAAGGTTCTCGTCATCGACGGCGGCGGTTCGCTGCGCTGCGCCCTGGTCGGCGACCAACTGGCCATCTTGGCCAACAAGAACGGCTGGGAAGGTGTCGTGGTCTACGGCTGCATCCGCGACTCGGGCGACATCAACGGTATCGACATCGGCGTTCGCGCGTTGAACACCCATCCGCAAAAGACGCTCAAGAAGGGAATTGGCGACCGGAACGTGGCCGTCACCTTTGGCGGCGTCACCTTCAATCCCGGTGAATATCTGTATGCCGACGAGGACGGCCTCCTCGTCTCGGCCAAACCGCTGATCGGCTGATCAGCACGGCAGCGGGTGCCAGCAGGCCCCGCTGCCACCACCGCTCAGGCGTCGAGCAGGGCAGCACTGTCGCAGCCGACGCGGACGTTGCCCCAATGCTGGCCACCGACCATGATCGGCATGGCAATGTCGCACAACACTTCGCCGGTATCGCGGATATACGTCTGCAAGAGCATGGGCTGGGTGTTGCGCGCCGCCCGCAATTCGGTCGGCGCCTCGAACTTGCGACAGGTGCGGTTGCCGACCAGATCGGTCTGGTAGTCGCCGGTCATCGGCTTCGAGTATTTGGTATTGTGAGCGGTCAGGTAGCCGTTGACGTCGACACCGACTGCGTAGGCGCCGCCCTTGATGCTGTTCAGCGCATCGTCCAGCATGCGCTGGCACTCGCGCATATAAGCATCCTGGTAGGTTACGGAATATTTCTGCGGATTGGTTCCGGCCACCGGGCGATAGTCGCGATCGAAGACGTTGATGCCGCGCGCCTTCATCGCCTCCAGGCTGGTCTGCAGTTGATCGCGGAATTCCTTGACGCGATCGATGACGACGTCGAAAGCGCCGCGTCCGATCTTGAAGCGCGACACCAGTTCCTGGACGCTCTCGGTCGCCTGGCATAAGGTCAGGGTCGATTTCTCGGAATCCTTCATGCTGCCGCAGACGTTGTTCGACAGGTCATGTACCTGTGTGACCGCCTCATGCACTTGGCCGTTGGTCGCCGTCAACTGCTCCATGGCCGCGGCGATCTGGTTCAGCTGGTCGCCGGTCCGCTCGAAATCGCCGACCATGCGCTGGAACTCGCCGGACGAGCGTTCGACCACTTGGCGCGTCTGCTGGATGTCGTGGTTGATGACTTCGTTTTCGCTTTGCGTTTCGCGCACGAGCGAAATCATGCTGCCGATATTGTCGGTAATTTCCTGCGTCGCGACATTGACCCGTTCGGCCAGCTTGCGGACCTCGTCGGCCACCACGGCAAAACCGCGGCCCATTTCACCAGCCCGCGCCGCTTCGATGGCGGCGTTCAGTGCCAGCAGATTGGTCTGATCGGCGATGTCCTTGATCAGCCCGGCGATCTGCCGGATGCTGTCCGAACGCTCGGCCAGATGGCCGACCGTATCGTTGAATACGCCCAGCTTGTCGCTGACCATGACCACCTTGGTAACGATCTCGTGCATCTCGTTCAACGACGAGCGGGCGGTCGCCAGATTGGCATCGGTCGAATGGGAAATCAGCTCGGTCGAGTTCGACACTTCATGGATCGCCTGGATCGCCTCGGTACTGGCGCCGAAGACCGCACCGGCGATTTCGCCCTGTCGCCCGGCCTGCCCGGCCGTATAGGCCACGGTCCGCTTCACCACCACGGCTTCGCGGGCGATATTGACGCTCATTTTGCGCACTTCGCTGATGATCTCGCGCATCTTGTCGGCAAAGCGGTTATAGGACTCGGCCAGGGTGCGCAATTCGTCGTGGCTGATGGTCGGCAGATTGCGCGAAAAGTCGCCTTCGCCGCGACCGATTTCATCGAAGATGGTCGAGATCAGGCGAATCGGACGCAGGATCAGGTAGCGGATATAGGAAATCTGCAACACGTTCCAGAGCAGCGCGAAGATGGTCAAGCCGATCATCAGTGTCAGGCCATGGTCGAGCATGGCCGAAATCTTCTGCAAGGATTCAGCACTGGCTCCCGAACCGCGCAGTATCTCGGTCACCTGGTTTTTCTGACTGAAATAGATCCCCAGGTAGCCCAGATCGACGAAAAAGAGCAGCAGGAAGCTCATTAACTTCTTGGTCAGCGAGTTCCAGAAGGTCCTTTCGTTCCAGTCATATAGTTGCCGCAACATTTCCATATATCTACCAATAAAATGCAAAATTTGTCGGATTCAACACCCGTTTTGGGTGGCCGTCAAGGCAGGACTTTCCCGCGCTTCTACAATGCACCACCCACTAGGGCAGATTTGTGCTGCAACGCATTTCACACCAACAAATATATTTTCACGATGTGAAAACATACACATAGACCATTGTTTTAAATAGAAAAGATATTGTCTTATGTCTTATATAAGACTCTTGCTGCCCCGCAAAAAAATATCTATACTTCACCCATCGACGTTGCAGCGGTTTTATCAGTCTCAACGCCGTTCCCCCAAAACCAAATCTCTTGAGGAATTCACATGAGCACTCGCGAACAGCAAATCGCCGCCCTCGAAAAAGACTGGGCTGAAAACCCCCGCTGGAAGGGCATCAAGCGCGGCTACTCCGCTGCTGACGTCGTCCGTCTGCGCGGTTCTTTCCAGGTCGAACACACCCTGGCCCGCCGCGGTGCCGAGAAGCTGTGGAACCTCGTCAACAACGAACCGTACGTCAACTGCCTGGGCGCCCTGACCGGTGGCCAAGCTGTTCAACAAGCCAAGGCTGGCATCAAGGCCATCTACCTGTCCGGCTGGCAAGTTGCTGCCGACAACAACGAGTACGCCGCCATGTACCCGGACCAGTCCTTGTACCCGGTTGACTCCGTGCCGAAAGTTGTCGAGCGTATCAACAACGCCTTCAACCGCGCCGACGAAATCCAGTGGTCCAAGAACATCAATCCGGGCGATGCCGGCCACGTCGAATACCACCTGCCGATCGTTGCCGACGCTGAAGCCGGTTTCGGCGGCGTGCTGAACGCCTACGAGCTGATGAAGGCCATGATCCGTGCTGGCGCTGCCGGCGTGCACTGGGAAGACCAGCTGGCTTCCGTCAAGAAGTGCGGCCACATGGGCGGCAAGGTTCTGGTTCCGACCACTGAAGCCGTGCAGAAGCTGATCGCGGCCCGTATGGCTGCCGACGTCTACGGCGTGCCGACCCTGGTCATCGCCCGTACCGACGCCGAAGCAGCCGACCTGCTGACCTCCGACTACGACGAAAACGACAAGCCGTTCCTGACCGGCGAGCGCACCGCCGAAGGCTTCTACAAGACCAAGAAGGGCCTGGACCAAGCCATCTCCCGCGCCATCGCCTACGCCGACTACGCCGACCTGGTGTGGTGCGAAACCGGCACGCCGGATCTGGAATTCGCCCGCAAGTTCGCCGAAGCCGTGCATAAGGTTCACCCGGGCAAGATGCTGGCCTACAACTGCTCGCCGTCCTTCAACTGGAAGAAGAACCTCGACGACGCCACCATCGCCAAGTTCCAACGCGAACTGGGCGCCATGGGCTACAAGTACCAATTCATCACCCTGGCTGGCATCCACTCCATGTGGTACAACATGTTCGACTTGGCCCAGGACTACGCCAAGCGCGGCATGTCGGCCTACGTCGAGAAGGTCCAGGAGCCGGAATTCGCTGCCCGCGATCGTGGCTACACCTTCGTGTCGCACCAGCAGGAAGTCGGCACCGGCTACTTCGACGACGTGACCACCGTGATCCAGGGCGGCAAGTCCTCGGTCACCGCGCTGACCGGCTCGACCGAAGAAGAACAGTTCCACTAAGCGGACTTACGATTTAGGTATCCCGCTGCCCACCCGGCAGCGTTCAAGGCCGACTCCCCCCGGAGTCGGCCTTTTTTTGCGCCCGGCTTCCGAACCCAGGCCGCACGGGATGAGCTTGTGCAATCCCCACATTGGAAGCCGCAGCCAGGCATAAGGCGGCAATCAACCACCCCGCTTTCGGCGGGCCAGCAAGATCACTACGCTATCGATGTTCCATCCACGAGCCCGCCGGCGGCTCGCATGCGCTATGCTCATGATTCAGCTCCAAGTTGATATTGCTGAACACCCAAACCAGACTCCAATCACACCTACCTCCCAAGGAAATACGTGCCGCCACGCATGAGGAATGATCATGTCAGTCAGCCTGTCAAAAATTCCCTCGCTCGATCTGTTTCGGGGCTTTGTCGCCGTCGGGCGGCGTTTGAGCATCACCCTGGCCGCCGACGACCTGTTTCTCACGCAGTCGGCCGTCAGTCGGCAGATACAAGGCCTGGAAACGGCGCTTGGCGTCAAACTGTTTGAACGTAGCCATCGCACCATCCGTTTCACCGCACAAGGCCAGCAACTCTTTCTGGCCGCCAACAGTGCCATGCAGCAACTGCAAGACGCCCTCGGTGCACTCGAAGACAGCCGGCGCCAGCGGCCGGTGACCGTCACTGCCAGCATCGGTGTCGTCGGCCTGTGGCTGCTGCCCCGGCTTGGCGCTTTTCAGGCGCTGCACCCCGATATCGAAGTCCGTCTGTCGGCCAGCAACCACATTGTCGATTTACGCCAGGACGGGCTCGACATAGCCATTCGCTACGGCCTGCAATCGGCGATGCCGCCCGGTGCGACCCGCTTGTTCGGTGAAGATATTTTCCCGGTGGCGCACCCCAGCCTCGGCTTGGCCGGCCTCGACCCCGAATTGATCGCAAAGTCCACCCTGCTCGAATTCGAAGGCGACACCTCCCCCTGGTGGCAATGGAACGCCTGGATCGATTCACAAGGGTGGACGGGGCTCAAGCCGAAGAGCATCATCCGCTTCAATCTGTATGACCAACTGATCCATGCCGCCATCGCCGGCCAGGGCATCGCCTTGGGACGCGGTCAGTTGATCGCACCGATGCTGGCCGACGGCCGTCTGGTTGCCCTGAGCACACCCTGCCCCGGCCCGAAGTCCAGCAAGGTGTATTGCCTGTTGCAACGGGAAGCCAGACCCAGCCGCCCGGTGCAGATCCTGATCGACTGGATACGCAGCGAAGCGCGGACTACCGACTCTGCGGCGCGATAAGCTGCCCTGGAATTTCGGCGATCACCCGGCCGTCCCGCAGCCAGGCCAAGGGAATGCGCCACAGCGAGTCCGCATAGCGCGCATTGAAGAATGCGAAGTGCCCGATGGCTCGCTCATCCAGTGCCCCCGGCTCGATACGCAGATGGGTTGCCGGGCTGTTCTTGTAGTAAGCAAGCAGGCGCTGGACGGCCGGAATGGTTCCGAACTCGTCGTCGCTCATCGATAGCGCCAGCGTCGGCCCGGTCACTCGGGCAAAGGAGGAGACCAATTGCGCCCGTTCCTCTGCCGACAGCGCCTGCGGACCGGATGTATAAATATCTTCGAAACGCGGGCACGGTGCCACCCAGTCCCGAACGACGCCGCGCGGTGTGTCTTCCAGCCAGCCCAGCCGCTTGCCGGGGAAATAACCAAAGAAGGCAGTCAGCAACGGCATCACGACATGCCAGCGGATATACATGGCGAACCGCTTGTGTTGCGCATAGTCCCGCCAGTAGGCGAATTGCGAGCCCATGCTGAACACGCGTTCGATGCGGTGATTCGATGGCGCCATGCCGATCAGCACTCCCCCCACACTGTGCGCGGCGACCTGAATGGAATGCCCCTTGAAGCAGGCTCCGGCAAATTGCAGCACTCCCTCGAAATCCTTGCTCCCCCAGTCCAGCCAACTCGCCTCGAAGCCCCGCATCGTCGCAGGCCGTGAACCGCCGATGCCGCGATAGTCGTATGTGATGACGTTAAATCCGTGAGCGTGGAGAAAGTCGGCAAAACGGCGGTAATAGCGGCTATGCACCGAGGTGGCGGGATTGATGATGACCACCGGCGCCAGTGCCTTGCCTTCCTGCAGCGCATGCACCCAGATATGGGCCCGCAAAGGAAAACCATCGACTGCCGGAATGGTGATGTTGAGCGGAGAACAGGAATTCGGGGGCATGGCGGGCTCCAGCAAAGCTCGGTAAGTTTCTCCTACCTTACGTATCATTGCCGCGTGGCTCAAATGACTTCTTCGCCATTTCGCATTCCCGCCATGCATGCATGAGCCCCCCCCGACGGAGCTGCCCATGGGAAGTTCAGATCCAGACAGGTGGAGCAAAATACGCAGGCGCCACAGACAGCGTCGGCACCGAAGCATTTATTTGCCTGATCGGCCTGCGGATAAGCCGGAAGCGAAGGATAAATACCTCGATCCGTATCCCGATATGGCGGTCAGAGGCGGGACAGTCTGCCCGCCGAGCATCGCCTCCGCCACAGCAAGAGTGCTCCACAACGGAGCACTCTGTTCATTTTTGCAACACACCCCGGGGCAACATCCGGGACAGCGTCCCGTCGCGCAGAATGGCATGCTTGATGGCACCCGCGACATGGAGGCCGATCAACCCGGCGCCCCCCCAGACAAAAACGACGTGCAACAGCTTGAAAGTGGCGTTCAAGCCTTCGTCCGGCCAGCCCAGATGGGGAGTCTGCAAGCCGAAGAACTTTACCGGATACGGCGTAAACGACGATGCCAGGAAGCCGGCGAGCGGTGCGAAGAGGAGGAAAACGTAGAGCAGGTGATGTACTGCCGTCGCCAGTTTCGCCTCCTTGCCGGTCGACAACGGCGCCGGGCTCGGACGCCCGGCCCGCCACAGCAGGCGCACAGCGAGGAGCAGCAGGGTGAGCAGGCCGAGCGACTTGTGCAGGCCGTAGGCCGCGCTGCGCTCGGCCCCCTTGGGTAGATCGGTCATCGTCCAGCCGAGCCAGAGCAACCAGATCACGATGGCGGCCTGCACCCAATGGAGCAGCATGGCCGGAGCCGAATAGCGCTGCGCACTCATCGGATGCTCACCCCCCAAGGCAGTTCGCCGACCTCGATATCGGTTATCTTCTTCAGTTCAGCCGTGTCGATCACCGATACGGTGCCGGAACGGCCGTTGGCGACATAGAGCTTGCCGCCGTCCGGCGTAATGGCCATGTTCCACGGCCGCTTGCCGACTTCGATGGTGGCGAGCACGTTGTTGCTGGCGACATCGATGGCCATCACCGACGGATCCCGGCCATTGGAGACATAGACCCGCTTGCCGTCAGGCTGCACAGCCACCCCGTTGGGGTATTGCCCGGCGGTGATTTCGGTCAGCACGCTACGGCTCTGTACGTCGATCACATAGACCTTGCCGGCCAGTTCGCTCGCCACATAGGCGCGGCTGCTATCGGGCAGGAAACCGATGCCGCGCGGCCGCTTGCCGACCGGAATGCTGCCCACCTGCTTGCGGGCCTTGAGGTCGATCACATCGACCTGCTCCGCCTCCTCGGCACTGACATAGAGCCAGCGACCGTCGGGACTGAATACGGCATGCTCGGGGTTCTTGCCCTGCACCTTGATGCGCGCCTGCTGGCGCCCGTCGCTGGCCGACAGCAGCGCAACGCTATTGTCGTCCTCGACTGCCACAGCCAGCTGCTTGCCGTCCGCGGAGAGGCTGACGCCTTCCGGGGAATCGCCAACCCGCACGGTCTTCAACAGCCTGCCGGCTACCGTATCGACGATCAGCAGACTGCCCGTCTTGCCGTCGGTCAAATAGAGACGCCCTTCCCCGGCGGCGATACCGCGCGGCCGCTCGCCGAGCGGCAGATCACGCAGGCGCTGGTCGGTGGCGGTATCGATGACGCTGACCGTAGCGGATTTTTCATTGGGCACATAAGCCAGCGGACCGGCCATTGCCGGGCCGCCGAAAGCGGCCAGCAAGGCCGCTCCGAGCAGGGAATAGAGTCGCATGGAAGCTCTCAGACCGGTTGATAGGAAATGCCGTGACGCTTGAAGATGGCGGCAATGCTACCGTCGTTCTTGAGTTCGGCCAAGGCCGCGCCGATGGCTTCGGCCAAGGATTGATCCTCGACCTTGACGGCCATGCCCACCGCCCAGCCGTCCATCTTCAGCTCGGGGAAATGCGGCGTATCGATGACCACCTTGCTCTGCCCCTGCAAGGCTGCTTCGACTTCGGCGCGCTGCCCCAGCACGGCGGCAACCTTGCCGTCGACCAGCGCCTTGCCCGCCTCGGCAATGGTCTTGAAATGCACGACGTTGTCGCGCAGGCGGCCATTGAGCACGGAGAGCAGGAAGG
Source organism: Azonexus sp. (assembly GCA_035298985.1). GTDB lineage: Bacteria > Pseudomonadota > Gammaproteobacteria > Burkholderiales > Rhodocyclaceae > Azonexus. Next base: position 21,151 of record DATGXM010000023.1, read on the forward strand.
AATCGGCCAGCGAGGTGGTCTCGACCCCGATTTTCTCGCGGGTGAAGATTTCCAGCGCTACCGCCGCCGAACCCGACGGCGCCTTCGGGATACGTTCCGGATTGCGCCCCAGGGCAAGGGTTTCCCGATGATAGGCGCCGAAGATGCGGACTTTGTCGTTGGAGCGGGCCAGATACTCGTCGACCGGCACGTGCATCATGACGTCCGATGCCGGCGTACCGAGGTAATGCCCCTTCCAGACCATGTTGCGCAGGTCGTCGTTCATGTCCTCGTCGGCGTTGTAGCCAACAATCTCCGCCGTGACCCCCAGCTTGGCGGCGATGGCGCGGGCAATCTCGGCATCGATGCCCTTACCCCCCGCCATCGCATAGGGCGGAAAATCGTTGTAGACCGCCACCCGCAGACGCCCCTTCTGACGAACCGCAGCCAGCGTATCCTGAGCCGACGCCGGCAGGGCGAAAGCGATGGGCAAGCCGGCAAAGGCCTTCAACCAGAGGCGACGATCATTCTTCATGGACGGTTTCCAGCCAGGTGCGGATGGCCCACATCGCTTCCTGCGACAGAGTGCCTTCGAACGGCGGCATGTAAACACGGCCGTCGCGGACGGAACCGCGGCGGATGCGCTGCAGGAAGACTTCGTCGCCTTCGTCGCCGAGCGGCAGGTAGCGCAGGTCCGGCGCGATGCCGCCGGAGATGGCGCCCAGGCCGTGGCAGCGGGCACAGTTCTGGTTGAAGGCAGAAGAGCCGATGTTGATCGCCGTCTTGTCCTTGCGGTACGGATTGCTCGGCAGGAAATCGGCGCCGAGATTCTTCAGACCCGTCGTATCGACGGCTTGCGGCACGACGTCGCCGTGGGCGAAAACCTGGGGTGCGGCGACGCCGATGAACAGGGCTGCGGCGATGGCGCAGAAGGTACGGGAAGCGTGTTTCACAATGTCTCCTTGATTGAAGTTACTGCCGTTGTGTCTAGCCTTCTGCAAACCCTGTGCCAGGCAAGCGAAACCGGCACAAAAGCATTATTTATCGCACCGTATAGCGAAAATCGGACAAAATGAGCAAATTACTGAACATATGGCACGCCACTTGCTCAAAGAAGGTACGCACTGCTCACCATATTGCTAATAAACAGTGCAGGTGTTACGTTTTGGAACAATACAATAAAAATCTGGAGCATCCGGAGGAGCGATGGGACAAATTCAATTGCTGGCCGACGAGCACGACCAGCGGCTGCAGCAGGCACGACAACTCTTCTTTGATCAGGGCGCCCTGCCGGACGGCCTGATCGACCCGATGATCCTGCGCTCGTGGGAGCGCTGCCGGCGTTTCGGGCTGGACGATACCAGCTACGCCCCGGTCATGGATGCGATGGATCGCGTGGCGCTGAAGACCGAGCAGGATCGCAACCGTTATCTGCTGGTACAGGGCCGGCCGATCATGGAGCATGTGTTCGAACAGATCCGCGAATCGGGCAGCATGGTCATCCTGGCCGACGCTAATGGCCTGCTGCTGGAAACCGTCGGCGACCCCGACTTCGTCAGCCGGGCCGACCGCGTCGCCCTGCTTGCCGGCGCCTCGTGGGATGAAAACCAGCGCGGCACCAACGCCATCGGCACCGCCCTCTCCGAAGAGGCGCCGGTCGCCGTCTTCGGCGGCGAACACTTCCTCGAACACAACGGCTTCCTGACCTGCTGCGCCAGCCCGATTTTCGGGCCGGACGGCCGGCTGATCGGAGTGCTCGACATTTCCGGCGACTACCGCAGCCACCAGCGCCATACGCTGGGCCTGGTCCGCCTGTCGTCGGCCATTGTCGAAAAGCGCCTGTTCGAATCGGTCCATGCCCGCGATATCCTGGTCTGCTTCCACGGCCGCGCCGACTATCTGGGCAGCCCCAAGGAGGGCATCGCCGCCGTTTCGCCGGACGGCCAGGTTCTCGCCATCAACCGCAACGGCACCGAACTGCTCGGCATCCGTCAGGTCGATGCCGTGCGCCGCGACTTTTCGATGGTTTTCGAAAGCAATCTGTCCACGCTGGTCGACCGCCTGCGCCACAATCTGCAAGCGACCTGCGAAATCAGCGTCAATGGCAAGGCCTTCCACGTCCAGTTGCGCGGACAGCTGCCGCCGCTCACCGTGGCGGGCCGCGTCTTCGACGAACCGGCCGCCCCACGGGCACCCGCCCGTCGCGCCGAAGGCGGCAGCGCGCCGACTCTGACACTCGACACCTTGAACACCGGCGACACCCGCCTGCAGGCCGCCATCGAACGCGCCCGGCGCATGATCGGCCGCGACATTCCCATCCTGATCCAGGGCGAATCCGGGGCCGGCAAGGAAATGTTCGCCAAGGCCTTCCATAACAGCGGCCCGCGCCACGACGCCCCCTTCGTCGCGCTGAACTGCGCATCGATCCCGGAAACGCTGATCGAATCAGAACTGTTCGGCTACCAGGGCGGCGCCTTTACCGGCGCCCGCAAGGAAGGCGCCCCGGGCAAGATCCAGCAGGCGCACGGCGGCACACTGTTCCTCGACGAAATCGGCGACATGCCGCTCAACCTGCAGGCCCGCCTGCTGCGCGTGCTGCAGGAACGCTGTGTGACGCCACTGGGCAGCACGCGGTCCATCCAGGTCGATATTTCGCTGGTCTGCGCCACCCACCGCAAGCTGCGCGAGGAAGTCGCCCGCGGCACTTTCCGCGAAGACCTCTATTACCGCCTGAACGGCATGAGCGTCACCCTGCCCGCCCTGCGCGAACGGACCGATATCCGGATCATGGTCGCCAAGCTGGCCGCCGCTGAAACGGCTTCGCGCAGCAGCCCGGTCCGCTTCTCGGAAGGGGCGCTGCAGGCCATCGAAGCCTATGCCTGGCCGGGCAACATCCGCCAGTTGTTCAACGTCATCCGGGTGGCCATCGCGCTGCTCGACGACGACGAAACGCTGATCACCGAGACCCACCTGCCGGAAGAGCTGTTCGAGGCCTCGCCGCTGACGCCGCACGCCGCCAGCGCACCGAGCTACGACCCGTGGGCGGCGGCGCCGTTGGAAGGCGCCAACAGCCTGGATGCGATCAGCCG
>DATGXM010000024.1:0-5059 GCA_035298985.1 Azonexus sp.
CGGCCAGCGGTAGAACATCCGTCGTCGCTTGCAGTGGGCTCGAAAGCATTGAGCCCAACGCTAACAGCCTTTACTAATGTTTACAAGCACTTGCGCACAAAACAAAAATGCCGTTCAGCGTTAACTGAACGGCATTACCGCACAAGGGGGGCTTTGGGGTGAGCGGAAGGCTCAGCGGGACATTACATGCCCATGCCGCCCATACCGCCCATGCCGCCCATGCCGCCCATGTCGGGCATACCGCCGGCCGGCTTGTCTTCAGCCAGTTCGGCCACCATGCACTCGGTGGTCAGCATCAGGCCGGCCACGGAAGCGGCGTTCTGCAGCGCGGTGCGGGTGACCTTGGTCGGGTCCAGCACGCCCATTTCGACCATGTCGCCGTATTCGCCGGTAGCAGCGTTGTAGCCGTAGTTGCCCTTGCCGCGAACAACCTTGTCGACCACCACGGACGGCTCGTCGCCGGCGTTGGAGACGATTTCGCGCAGCGGTGCTTCGATGGCCTTCAGGATCAGCTTGATGCCGGCGTCCTGGTCGTGGTTGTCACCCTTCAGCTTCTGGATGTTGGCGCGGGCACGCAGCAGGGCGACGCCGCCGCCGGCCACGATGCCTTCTTCAACGGCAGCGCGGGTAGCGTGCAGGGCGTCTTCGACGCGGGCCTTCTTTTCCTTCATTTCGACTTCGGTGGCAGCGCCAACCTTGATGACGGCAACGCCGCCAGCCAGCTTGGCAACACGCTCCTGCAGCTTTTCGCGGTCGTAATCGGAGGTCGCTTCCTCGATCTGGATGCGGATCTGCTTGACGCGGGCTTCGATGGCCACGGCTTCGCCGGCACCGTCGATCAGGGTGGTGTTTTCCTTGCCGATTTCGACGCGCTTGGCCTGGCCCAGATCCTTCAGGGTGGCCTTTTCCAGCGACAGACCGGTCTCTTCGGAGATGACGGTACCGCCGGTCAGGATGGCGATGTCTTCCAGCATGGCCTTGCGACGGTCGCCGAAGCCTGGAGCCTTGACGGCGACGGTCTTCAGGATGCCACGGATGTTGTTGACGACCAGGGTAGCCAGGGCTTCGCCATCGACGTCTTCAGCGATGATCAGCAGCGGACGGCCGGCCTTGGCGACTTGTTCGAGCACCGGCAGCAGGTCGCGGATGTTGGAGATCTTCTTGTCGAAGAGCAGGACGAACGGGTTGTCGAGCAGGGCGATCTGCTTGTCCGGGTTGTTGATGAAGTACGGGGACAGGTAGCCGCGGTCGAACTGCATGCCTTCGACGACGTCGAGTTCGTTGTTCAGGGACTTGCCGTCTTCAACGGTGATGACGCCTTCCTTGCCAACCTTTTCCATCGCATTGGCGATGATTTCGCCGATGTCGGCGTCGGAGTTGGCGGAGATGGAACCGACCTGGGCGATTTCCTTGGTCGTGGTGCACGGCTTGGAAATGACCTTCAGTTCGGCGATGGTGGCGGCGACAGCCTTGTCGATACCGCGCTTCAGATCCATCGGGTTCATGCCGGCGGCCACGTACTTCATGCCTTCGCGGACGATGGCCTGGGCCAGCACGGTGGCGGTGGTGGTGCCGTCACCGGCGATGTCGGAGGTCTTGGAAGCGACTTCCTTGACCATCTGGGCGCCCATGTTGGCGAACTTGTCCTTCAGTTCGATTTCCTTGGCGACGGAAACGCCGTCCTTGGTGACGGTCGGGCCGCCGAAGGAGCGCTCGAGCACGACGTTGCGGCCCTTCGGACCGAGGGTGACCTTGACGGCATCGGCCAGGATGTTGATGCCTTCGACCATGCGGGCGCGGGCGGAATCGCCGAATTTGACTTCTTTAGCTGCCATTTGAATAACTCCTGAATTGATCTGTTTGGAGAACCGATCCCGGGCGCTCAGCCCTGGATGACGCCCATGATGTCTTCTTCACGCATGACCAGGACTTCCTGACCATCGACCTTGACGGCCTGACCGGCGTACTTGCCGAACAGCACGCGATCGCCGACCTTGACGTCGAGGGCAACCTGCTTGCCGTTGTCGTCGCGCTTGCCCGGCCCGACAGCCAGGACTTCGCCTTGATCCGGCTTCTCGCCGGCGGAATCCGGAAGAACGATGCCGGAAGCGGTGGTGCGTTCGGCTTCGACGCGCTTGACGATCACACGGTCGTGCAAAGGACGGATATTCATATAACAGACTCCTGAAAATGAGTTGCAACAAACTTGAAATTGGCCGGCCGCGCAGAACGCGGACCCGGGAACCGGGCGGGCTTTTGTTAGCACTCAACCACGGTGAGTGCTAATAATAGGGATGAGACCAAGGGATTTCAAGAGCCCTTACCTGAAATTTATGTCGTTATGCACTCAACTTGCGGAAACCTTTGGCGAGGGAGCGGGAAATGCCGCCTCGATTTCAGGTCATCACCACATTCACCTTCATCGTGTCTGCCCCCGGGGTACCGAAAACGCTGATGGTGACGCCGCTCCATTTTCCATCCGGCAGATTGAGCGCGGGTTTGGAAGTCCTCCCTATTGAGCGGGTTCTGCCGTTTGGATACAGGTCAGACGAGTCGCCGCGATTCCCCTGGCCAAAGATCTTTGCCAGATCACGGCGGTTGTCCGCCTGCATCAGTTCGATGGCCAAGCGGTTTTCATCGTTAACGTTGTCGATCCGTTCATCGACAACATAGATGGCGATGCCTTCGTCGGGCGAGAAACTATCCTGGCCGCGCCGGCGCCGATATTCGACGATGATGTATTGCTCCTCGACCATGCGTGCAGGATTGTTGATGTAAACCATACCGCCCCCTTCCGCCGCGGGCCGGAGGACGACGTTGCCGGTTGTCTTCTGAACGAGTAGCGGTTCGATCCATCCATGGAACATGCGAAGCATACCGTTGGGAAGGACGGGCGTCAGGCCGTTATTGCCCCACGAGCCGGAAGCCATCAGGCAGTAATTGCCCAGTCCGTTGGACTGCATCTGCTGAACCCGGCCGGTATCGTAGTAGTCCGCCCAACGCGCGGCGAGGTGGCCCCATTCGTGCGCACAGACGCCCATATTGCAGTCTTCGGGAACGGTCAGGTAAGTCTGCACGGAGAGATTGCCATCGACGGAAACGCCGTCCGGGATGACCCACTTGTGACTCCAGATATCGTCGCGGGACAAGGTCTGCTCTGCCCCGCCCCCGGCATGGATGATGAACAACGCGGTGACCAGATGCTCCCCCAGCATGTCGTAGGGGGAAAAATCGACCCCGGCCTGCTGCGCGGCCAACACCGCATCACGGGCCATCCCTTGCGCATTGCGCGGGAAGGCTCCGTCCATGCCGGAACTGCCATCGGTGTAGTAGCTCAGCGGTTGCGGCAACCGAAACCAGCCAAATACCTGCCCCTGGACGTCTATCCCATGGCCGGTAGCGGCATCCCAGTTGCTCACCGTGCGGTAATAGTCGCGCATGCTGCCGGTCGGAAATACGTGGTCGGCACTAAACAGCATCTGTTCGAAGAAAGCCGGGCCACGATTGGCATCATGGGCATGATCTGGAAAATCAACCAGCAGGACCAGGGTCTGGATCACGCCTTTGAGCACCTTCGGTGGGCGATCGATCAGTTGTTTGGCGGTGCTCGGCGCGTGATGAAGGGCACCGTCGTCAAGACCGACAAAATTTTCGCCGCGGCGGCTGGAACGCCAGACGGCGTAATACTGATCGAAGCTCATCCTCCCGGGAAGACGGCGCCCCTGCTTGAGTTCGAGGTAGCGAGCATAAAGCTGGGCCAAGGCATCCGGTGAAAGAGGAACCGGACAGAACGCCTTGCTGCACACGTGATGATGCATCGGCTTGACGAGGTAGCGCATGGTAGTGCCTCCTTTCTTTTGCTCCGGAGAAGCAAGTCCTGCCCAAACTGGATGTGCGACCAATCAGCCGATGGACGAGGCCATCCGATCCGCCGCGCTTCCATCGACGAGGCTACGAAAACACAGGGCTGCGCCGCACAATTCCATGGTCACCGAGCCCTGTCGAGGCAGTCAGTGCCCTATGCCACATAATGAATAGCCAACGACGGGTAAGGGCCCGCCCGGCAACTGCCGGTTTGCATGATCACCAGCCGCCGAACGCTCAAATTCAATGGCCAACGGCAATACCGGCAGGCAACTTTTCCCTTGGCAGAATCGCCCGGAGTCACACCCCTGGTTTCTGCACGTTTCGTTTGATGAAACAATGGCAGACTTCCCGATATCAAACTCTCGTCGTGTCCGAACCTGTGACCTTACTTTCCCTGCGGAGCACCATGGCATACGGCAAGTTCCGCTTCCTGATCAATCCGATGATCGCCGCAGCGATGATCGCCATCTTTGCCATCGACCTGCACACACCCCTGGGCCTGGCGGTGCCCTTCCTCTATCTGCTGCTCGCCCTGCTGGCGATCGGCGTCGGTGCCTCGAGCCGGGTATTGGTGATCATTGCCGCTGTCGGGCCAATACTGGCCGGCATCAAATTGCAGATCCATCCCAGCGATGGCGTGATCTGGGTTGGCCAGACCAACCGCCTCATCTTCTCGATGCTGATCTGGATCGCGGTCGGCCTGGAATGCGTCCGCCGCCGGCTCGAAGCGGGGCGTCGCGAAAACAGCCGCCTGCTGGAACAACAGGTCGCGGAGCGTACCGAAGCGCTGCGTACCGCCAATCAGAAGCTGGAGGTCGAGATCGCCGAACGCAAGGAAGCGGAAGCCACCATCAGCAACTACGCGACACGCCTCGAGGCCTTGAGCAGGCAGCTGGTCAGCGTGCAGGACGCCGAGCGCAAGGCGCTGGCCACCGAACTGCACGACCGCATCGGGCAGAATCTGTCGGCCCTCAATATGAGCCTGAATCTCAACCTGGCCGTGCTCGCCGGCCAGCCGTCGCCAGCCGCCGTGACGGCTGTCCAGACGCGGCTCCGGGATGCCCTGACCCTGGTCGAACAGACGACGGAAATGGTGCGCAGCGTCATGGAAGAGCTGCATCCGGCGCTGCTCGAGCAGTACGGCCTGAGTACCGCGCTGCGCTGGCACGGCGAGGAGTTTTCCGCGCGCACC
>DATGXM010000025.1:0-2086 GCA_035298985.1 Azonexus sp.
GTACGCTGGGGATAACAGGCTGATAATGCCCAAGAGTCCATATCGACGGCATTGTTTGGCACCTCGATGTCGGCTCATCACATCCTGGGGCTGGAGCAGGTCCCAAGGGTATGGCTGTTCGCCATTTAAAGTGGTACGTGAGCTGGGTTTAGAACGTCGTGAGACAGTTCGGTCCCTATCTGCCGTGGGTGTAGGAATATTGAGAAGAGCTGACCCTAGTACGAGAGGACCGGGTTGGACGAACCTCTGGTGGACCTGTTGTGGCGCCAGCCGCATTGCAGGGTAGCTAAGTTCGGACGGGATAACTGCTGAAAGCATCTAAGCAGGAAGCCTCCTTCAAAACTAGTATTCCCTTGAGAGCCGTGGAAGACCACCACGTCGATAGGCCGGGTGTGGAAGCGCAGCAATGTGTGAAGCTTACCGGTACTAATAGCTCGATTGGCTTGATCGTTCTCATTAATCTATGTCCGCATAGACTGTGAAATCGATCGGTTCAGAAATACACCAGACATTGCTTCTTGCATGGGAAAGCAATGTCCGAATACCAAAACCAGAATTCACTCATACGTTTTTCGCTGACCTTGTGGTTTTTGCGAGGAGCCCAAGACCCGATCCCATCCCGAACTCGACCGTCAAATTCCTCTGCGCCAATGGTACTAAGTCTCAAGGCTTGGGAGAGTAGGTCACTGCAAGGTCTGCAAAAAACGTATGATCTCGTTACAATGTCGAAAGAAAACTTTCAAAAACCCCTCACCGGAAACGGTGAGGGGTTTTTGCGTTTCGGCGTTGCGCGACTTCCCAGCCGGGTCAAGAGGCCGGCCTGCATTCAGATCCGGCAGCCCGGCGGACTGAAGTTGTCCAATATGTCGAGCATTGCCGCGTTGAACGCGGCCGGCCGCTGCACGGGCGCGAAATGCGTTACGTCGGCTAGGGTGACCAGACTGGCGTTGGGGATGGTGTCGGCGAGGTAGCGGGCGTGGTCGGGTTTGATGAACTCGTCGCCCTGGCTGTGGACGATGGTGACCGGTACCCGGATTCGCGCCAGGTCATCGCCCGTATAGTTGGGCTCGGTGCGTTGCATGGTGCCCACCGCCTCGACGAAGGCGTCGAAGGCCTCAGGCGTGGCCGAGAGTGCGGCATAGTCGCGCTTATGGCGGGCAAAACAGCGCTCGATCACAGGAGTGGGCACGAAGGGCAGGGTGCCCGATGGATCCATTTTGCAGGCAAAGAACAATACGCCGTCGATGCGCTGGGGTTGCAGGTCGCCAAGGATCAACGCGGTACAGGCGCCGTCGCTCCAGCCGACCAGGGCGGCACGCTCGATCTGCAGCGCATCCATGACGGCCAGCACGTCTGCGGCCAGCAGGTGATAGGTGTAGCGTTGGCCGTCGCGCGTGCTGCGGCCGTGACCTCGGCTGTCGATAAGGATGGCGCGATAGCCAGCTGCGACCAGCGCCGAAGCCTGATGGCTCCAGTTGCCGCTGTGGCCGAGGCCGCCATGAAGCAGGATGACCGGCCGGCCGTGACCGATTCTGGCAAACCAGATGTTGGCCCCATTATGGGCGACGTGTCCCGAGCGCTCGGGCGTCGGGAGCGGCGGGGTGCCGTCGCGTTCGAAAACGACAAGGTTATCGTCATGCGGGTTCATTCTATGCTCCTGGACCGACGGACAGCGCCGTGGGCGATTGAACCTACTAGTCGCCTCAGCGTATCCACATTCGACAGGCAGGTAACGTTGCCTCGTCTCGATCCGACCATTCCCGTCGAATTGCCTGGATACCCCCCAAATGCGCACCGTGTTCTTGTTGTTTCTGCTGCTGTTCTCGCCCGTTGCCGCGCTGGCGCAGGTTCCGGGTATCACGCCCGAGCCAGCGGCGGCTGGCGCAACCACAGATGCCGATCTCAACGAACTGATCCGCATCATTGAGAACGAACAGACCCGCGCCGCGCTGATCGAGCGGCTGAAGCGCGCGGATGCCGAAGCGGATGTACCGGCCGACGCGCCGCCCGACCTGAGCATTGTCAGGCAATTGGCCGAGTATACGCGGGCGGCGGCGGAGGGCACGTCGGCCACGCTGCGCTCGCT
>DATGXM010000026.1:0-8241 GCA_035298985.1 Azonexus sp.
CTCGCCGCGCAGGCGCTGCAGGCGATCGGCAAGCGCCTGGTCCTGGAGAGCGAGGATGGCTGCGGCCATCAGGGCGGCATTGACCGCCCCGGCCCGCCCGATGGCCAGGGTGCCGACCGGGATGCCGGCGGGCATCTGCACGATGGAGAGCAGGGAATCCATGCCGTTGAGGGCCTTGGACTGCACTGGCACACCGAGCACCGGCAGGGCGGTCTTGGCCGCGCACATGCCCGGCAGGTGGGCGGCGCCGCCGGCCCCGGCGATGATCGCCTTGAGGCCGCGTTCGCCGGCCATGGCGGCGTAGTCGAACAGCAGGTCCGGCGTGCGGTGGGCGGAAACGACGCGGGCTTCGAAAGCGACGCCGAAGTCCTTGAGGATGACGGCGGCGGCCTGCATGGTCGGCCAGTCGGAGTCGGAACCCATGACGATGCCGACGGCAATGCTCTTATCGGACATCAGCGCACCCCCGCTTTGCGTTCGGCGGCCTCGATGGTGTTGGCCAGCAGCATGGTGATGGTCATCGGCCCGACGCCACCCGGCACTGGGGTGATCTGGCCGGCGACCTTCAGGCAGTCTTCGTAATCGACGTCGCCGCACAGCTTGCCGTCCGGCAGGCGGTTGATGCCGACGTCGATGACCACGGCGCCCGGCTTGATCATGTCGCCCTTGACGAACTTGGGCTTGCCGACGGCGGCGACGATGATATCGGCGCGCCTGGTGTGGAAATTCAGGTCCTTGGTCTTCGAGTGGCAGACGGTGACGGTGGCGCCGGCGTTGATCAGCAGCATCGCCATCGGCTTGCCGACGATGTTGGAGCGGCCGATAACGACAGCTTCCTGGCCGGTCAGATCGACATTGCCCTTCTCGAACATCTTCATCACGCCGTACGGAGTGCACGGGATGAAGCGCGGCGCGCCTTGCGACAGGGCACCGACGTTTTCGGCGTGGAAGCCGTCGACATCCTTTTCGGCGGAAATGGCTTCGAGCACCTTCTCTTCGTCGAAGTGCTTGGGCAGCGGCAGCTGGACCAGGATGCCGTGGATGGCCGGATCGGCGTTCAGTTCGGCGATCTTGTCGAGCACCACCTGCTGGTCGACATCACGGTCATAGACGATCTTTTCGGAATGCATGCCGATGGCCAGGCAGCCATTGACCTTGTTCTTCACGTAAACCTGGGAGGCCGGGTCCTCGCCGACCAGAATGACCACCAGGCCGGGCTTGTGGCCTTTGGCCGTGAGGGTTTCCACGCGGGCCTTGAAGCTTTGGCGCAGCTCTTCTGCCAGCGCCTTGCCGTCGATAATTTGTGCCGTCATCGTCGCATCCATCAAAAAAGAAAAGGGGAAAGGCATCTGCCTTTCCCTTTGATTTGGTGCGAATTTTACCAGAATCAGGCCGCAGTCAGGCTACTGCTGCTTCGACCGCGCCAACGGCCGCCCGGCCGGCCGCGAAAGCCCGGCGATTCAGCTCGACCATGCGCTCGCCTTTTTTCTCGAAACGCTTGAGCACGCAGGCCAGCAGATCGTCGGCCGCGAACGGCAGGTGATCGGCGATGGCGCCGAGCATCACGGTATTGCCCAGGCGGATGTCGCCCAGATCCAGCGCGATGGTGGTGGCGTCGAAGGCGACGACATTGGTGCCGGCCGTCTTCATGTCGCCGACCGGATCGGCCGGGTAGTCGAACAGGCCGAGTTCGACGATAGGCGGTACGAAACGCGAGTTGTTGACCAGCGCGATGGCGCCCGGACGCAGCATGTGCTGCCAGCGCAAGCCCTCTGCCGCCTCGAAGGCGAGCAGGACATCGGCCGTGCCCGGCACGATCTGCGGCGACAGGACCTTGTCGCCGAAACGCAGGTGCGACGACACGACACCGCCGCGCTGCGCCATGCCGGCGACTTCGGTTTTCTTGGCATCGTGGCCGAGCGCGATGGCGGCTTCAGCCAGGATTTCGGTGGCGGTCATGACGCCCTGACCACCGATACCGACGACGAGAATATTGGTCACTTGGCTCATGCCGAACAGCCTCCCTTGACCAGTTTGATGGGCGATACCGGCGCGTAATGCTGGATGGCGTCCGGCGCACAGGGCTGGACGCACAGGCCGCAGCCGGTACACACCGACGATTCGATGCGCACGAAGGACAGATCGACCTCGCGCCCGGAAGCCTTCACTTCCTTGCCACGGCGGGTGACGTGGATGGCCGGGCAGCCGACATCCAGGCAGTTGCCGCAGCCCGTGCACTTGTCGTCGAGCACCTCGTAGGGCTTCATCTTGTGGTAATCCTTGATCAGCACGCAGGGCTGATCGGTGACGATGACCGACACATCGGGCACCTTGACCTCATCGCGGATGGTCTTGAACAAGGTCGGCAGCTCATAGGGATTGACCTTGTGCACCCGCTCTTCCTTGACGCCCAGCGCCTTGACCAGCTTGACGAAGTCGATGCGCGGCGCTTCCTCGCCGTGGATGTCGCGGCCGTTGCCCGGGTTGTCCTGGCCACCGGTCATGCCGACGGCGCGGTTGTCGAGCAGCATGACCGTGACGTTGGCCTTGTTATAGACCATGTCGAGCAGGCCCTGCATTCCCATGTGCAGGAAGGTCGAATCGCCGATCACGGCGACGATGCGCTTGTCCTTGTCGGACTCGCCACGCCCCTTGTCCATGCCCAGCGCGACGCCCATCGAGGCGCCCATCGACACGCAGGTGTCCATCGCCTGCCACGGGTGGCCGGCGCCCAGCGTGTAGCAGCCAATGTCGCCGGAGATGTTGAGGTTGCGCACCTGCGACAGGGTGTAATAGACGCCGAGGTGCGGGCAGGCCACGCACATGGTCGGCGGCCGCGGGAAGACCTGGGCCGGCTTGACGCGCAGCGGCACTTCGTCGACCGGCTCGCCGAGCAGGCGGGCGATGGCCGGTTTGATGACCGGCGGCGCGAGTTCGCCCTGCAGCGGCAGGATTTCCTTGCCGATGACCTTGATGCCCTGCGCCTTCAGTTCGGTTTCGATCAGCGGCTCGACTTCCTCGACGATGACGACCTGATCGACCTGCGCCGCCAGTTCGCGGCATTTCTCGAAGGGCACCGGCCACGAGAAGCCGAGCTTGAGCACCGGCGCCTCGGGGAAGGTTTCGCGGACGTGCATGTAGGCCGGGCCGGAAGTGATGAAGCCGACGCGCTTGTCGCTGCCCGTCTCGATGACGTTGAGCGGCGACTGTTCGGACTCGGCGCGCAGCGTGTTGTCGCGCTGGAACATCAGCGGAATGCGCTTGCCGGCATTACCCGGCACCATCACGAAGCGCGACGGGTCCTTCTTGAAACCGGCGCCGACCCGTGCCTGGCGCTCGCCGACGGTAACCAGCGCCTTGACGTGGTTGATGCGCGTGGTCATGCGCAGGATGACCGGCACCTGGTGCTTTTCCGACAGCTCGTAGGCGGCCAGCGTCATGGCGTAGGCTTCCTGCGAATCGGCCGGCTCGAATACCGGCACGTGGGCAAAGCGGCCCCAGTAGCGGGAATCCTGCTCGTTTTGCGACGACGACAGACCGACGTCGTCGGCGATGGCGATGACCAGGCCGCCGACCACACCGGTCAGGGTCAGGGTCATCAGCGCGTCGGAGGCGACGTTCATGCCGACGTGCTTCATGCAGCAGAAGGCACGGGAGCCGGCGTAGGCGGCGCCGATGGCGACTTCCAGCGACACCTTCTCGTTCACCGACCACTCGGCGTAGAGGTCAGGGTAGGTCGAGATCACTTCCAGCATTTCGGTGGACGGCGTGCCGGGGTAAGCGGCGGCGACCTTGACGCCGGCCTCCCAGACGGCGCGGGCGACCGCTTCATTACCGGACATCAGGATCCGGCTCGCGGCCGGTGCGGGCAGGACTGCCGCCATAAGGACTCCTCGAAAGCTCAGTGCGAAACCCATGATTATAGGAAGGCGATTTTCAGACCATTTGATACAAAGCAAGTGATCCAATCTTTTTGTTTTGTGTCACAACAATGCGCTCCGTTGATGGACATCAATGCCGGCGCCTCCCCGGCGCGGACAATGCGTCGCATCGACATACCCGTTTTGCCATGACCGCTGCCACCCTCGCCCCCCTCGCTCCGCCGGAAGACCCCACCCGGCGCATTCCCGGCAACAAGGGTATCTGGGTCGGCATCACTTGCGAATTCGTCGAGTTCGTCGTGCTGTTCGCGGTCTATTTCATCGCCCGCTCGCATTTTCCGGATGCCTTCCACGAAGGCGCGCAGCGTCTGAACATCGTCGCCGGCACCAGCATCACGCTGCTGATGGTGACCAGCAGCTATTGCATCGCCTGCTCGGTGAACGCCATCCGTCTCGGCCGTCAGCGCAGCGCAGTGATTTGGCTGGTCGCCGGGCTGGCCATCGCCCTCGGCTACCCGGTGGCCAAGGTGCTCGAGATCGACTGGAACCTGGCGCACGGCATCAACGGCGAATCGGGCATTTTCTTCACCGTCTACTATTACCTGACCTTCAACCACCTGGTGCATGCCACCTGGGGCATCCTCGGCATCCTGTGGGTGCTCGCCCGCCTGCTGTTCGGCGGCTACACGGCCGAGGACTACGCCGGCCTGGAGGCACTGGCCAGCTACTGGCACGCCACCGACATCATCTGGCTGGTCATCTTCCCCTTCTTCTACGTCCTCGCCTGACCATGCCGACCAAGGACCACTTCGCCCTGATCACCGCCGCCTGGCTGGCCCTGGTCGCGCTGACCCTGGCCAGCCTCGGCCTCAGCGAATGGTTTCGCGACGTCTCCTGGCTGCCGTTGGTCGTCGCCGCCATCATGTGGCTCAAGGGCGTCGTCGTCGCCCGCTGCTTCATCGAAGCGCACGTCGCGCACCCCTTCATCGCTCGCGTGCTGAAGGTCTTCATCGCCGTCGCCCCGATCGCCCTGATCATCACGGCTTTCTTCGGCAGCACCGTGGCCCGCTGGGCCAGCGTCTAGCCTTTTCCCCACACCCAAGAATCGGACGGAATGCCCGCACCGGACATTCCGTTCTACGTGTTTTCCCTAACCCAAAACAGCTAAAAAACACGCTCGCCTTTATTGCACGATGCGAATTTTGTTTTTACAATGCGAAACACGCATTAGGGAAAGTACGGACTCGCGAACCGGTCCGTAAGGAGTAAAGTTGTTTTGCTCAACAGGCAAAACAGAATGAAAACCAACCGTGGAGACAAATCATGGCCAATCAGCCGAATGCATTGCCTGACCCTGCTGACGTAGATCCGCAGGAGACAAAAGAATGGATGGACGCCCTGGACGGCGTCATTAACGTCGAAGGCCCGACCCGCGCGCATTACCTGATCGAGAAAGTGATCGGTCAGGCCCGCCTGAATGGCGTGGACATCCCCTACTCGGCCAATACCGAGTACATCAACACCATCCCTGTCGACCAGCAGCCCAAGTACCCGGGCAATGCCGACATGGAAATCAAGATTCACTCCTATATCCGCTGGAACGCGATGGCCATGGTCGTCCGCGCCAACAAGGACACCAACGTCGGCGGCCACATCGCCTCCTTCGCCTCCGCCGCCGCGCTGTACGACGTCGGCTTTTCGCATTTCTGGAAGAGCGTCGACCATGAAACCGGCGGCGACCTGATCTTCTTCCAGGGCCACTCGGTGCCCGGCGTCTATTCCCGCGCCTTCATGCTCGGCCGCCTGTCCGAAGAGCAGATGGACAACTTCCGCCAGGAAACCGACGGCAAGGGCATCTCGTCCTACCCGCACCCCTGGCTGATGCCGGATTTCTGGCAGTTCCCGACCGTTTCCATGGGCCTCGGCCCGATCCAGGCCATCTACCAGGCCCGCTTCATGAAATACCTGGCCTCGCGCGGCCTGATCGATGCCGCCAAGGCGGAAAAGCGCAAGGTCTGGGCCTTCCTCGGCGACGGCGAAACCGACGAAGTCGAATCGCTCGGCGCCATCGGCATGGCCGGCCGTGAAAAGCTGGACAACCTGGTGTTCGTCATCAACTGCAACCTGCAGCGTCTGGACGGCCCGGTGCGTGGCAACGGCAAGATCATTCAAGAACTGGAAGCCGAATTCCGCGGCGCCGGCTGGAACGTCGTCAAGCTGATCTGGGGCACCCACTGGGATACGCTGCTCCAGCGCGACAAGAAGGGCATCCTGAAGCAGCGCATGATGAACTGCGTGGACGGCGAGTACCAGACCTTCAAGGCCAAGAACGGCGCCTATGTCCGCGAGCACTTCTTCAACACGCCGGAACTGAAGGAACTGGTCGCCGACTGGACCGACGATGAAATCTGGCAACTGAACCGCGGCGGCCACGACATCTTCAAGATCTTCTCGGCCTACAACGCCGCCGTCACCCACAAGGGCGCCCCGACCCTGATCCTGGCCAAGACCATCAAGGGCTTCGGCATGGGCCAGGCCGGCGAGGCGATGAACATTTCCCACCAGCAGAAGAAGATGGACAAGGAGCAGATCGCCCGCTTCCGCGACCGCTTCAGCCTGCCGGTCCCCGATGACAAGCTGGAAGAACTGCCCTACCTGAAGTTCGCCGAAGACTCGCCGGAATACCAGTACATGCGCCAGCGCCGCATGGACCTCGGCGGTTTCCTGCCGTCGCGCCGCCGCAAGGCCGATCCGCTGCCGGTGCCGCCGCTCGAAACCTACGCCGCCCTGCTCAAGGCTTCCGGCGAAGGCCGCGAACTGTCCACCACCATGGCCATCGTTCGCATCATGAACATGCTGCTGAAGGACAAGCAGATCGGCAAGAACATCGTGCCGATCGTGCCGGACGAGTCGCGCACCTTCGGCATGGAAGGCATGTTCCGCTCGGTCGGCATCTGGAGCCAGGAAGGCCAGAACTACGTGCCGGAAGACCATGACCAGCTCATGTTCTACAAGGAATCGAAGACCGGCCAGGTCCTCCAGGAAGGCATCAACGAAGCCGGCGCCATGAGCGACTGGATCGCCGCCGCCACCGCCTACTCGGTGCATGGCGTGCAGACCGTGCCGTTCTACATCTGCTACTCGATGTTCGGCCTGCAGCGCACGCTGGACCTCGTCTGGGCAGCCGGTGACCAGCGCGCCCGCGGCTTCCTGGTCGGCGGTACCGCCGGCCGCACCACGCTGAACGGCGAAGGCCTGCAGCACGAGGACGGCCACAGCCTGATCCTGTCGCAACTGGTGCCGAACTGCGTTTCCTACGACCCGACATTCCAGTACGAAGTCGCCGTCATCGTCCAGGACGGCATGCGCCGCATGAACGCCGAGCAGGAAGACGTCTTCTACTACATCACCGTGATGAACGAGAACTACGAGCACCCGGAAATGCCGGCTGGTGCCGAGGCCGACATCATCAAGGGCATGTACCTGTTCAAGAAGGGCGGCGAGGGCAAGCTGCGCGTCCAGCTGCTCGGTTCGGGCACCATCTTCCGCGAAGTCATCGCCGCCGCCGACCTGCTCAAGGCCGACTGGGGCGTCGAAGCCGACATCTGGGGCTGCCCGTCGTTCAACGAACTGGCCCGCGACGGCCAGGACACCGCCCGCTGGAACATGCTGCACCCGCTCGAAGCGCCGAAGCTGTCGCACGTCGAGCAGAAGCTGGCTGGCGCCGAAGGCCCGGTGGTTGCCGCAACCGACTACATCAAGCTGTTCTCCGAGCAGATCCGTCCGTTCGTCAAGAACACCTACATCACGCTGGGCACCGACGGCTTCGGTCGTTCCGACACCCGCGAGAAGCTGCGCCATCACTTCGAGGTCGATCGCCACTGGGTCACCCTGGCCGCCCTGAAGGCCCTGGCTGACGAAGGCAAGATCGAGCGCGAGAAGGTTGCCGCCGCCCTGGTCAAGTACAACCTGGATCCGGCCAAGCCGAATCCGATGTCGGTTTAATCGGGAGGAGACGACAATGAGCCAAATCATCGAAGTCAAAGTCCCGGATATCGGCGATTTCTCCGACGTGCCGGTCATCGACCTGTTCGTCAAGGTCGGCGACAGCATCAAGATCGACGATGCCATCGCCACCCTGGAATCCGACAAGGCGACCATGGACGTGCCGAGCACCGTTGAAGGCGTGGTCAAGGAAGTGCTGGTCCAGCTCGGCTCCCGCGTCAGCGAAGGCGCCGTCCTGATCAAGGTCGAAAGTGGCGCGGCTGCTGCCGCCCCCGCCGCCGGTGGCGGCGTGGTCGAGGTCAAGGTGCCGGATATCGGCGACTTCTCCGACGTGCCGGTCATCGACCTGTTCGTC
>DATGXM010000027.1:0-2504 GCA_035298985.1 Azonexus sp.
ACTTGTCGATGACCAGCACGCTCTGCCCTTCGCTGCGCAGGCGGGCCAGGCAGGCCCAGATTTCGTCGCGGATCAGCGGCGCCAGACCCTCGGTGGCTTCGTCGAGAATGAGCAGGCGCGGATTGGTGACCAGGGCGCGGCCGATGGCCAGCATCTGCTGTTCGCCGCCGGAAAGCTGGTTGCCGAGATTTTTCTTCCGTTCCAGCAGGCGGGGAAACAGCTCGTAGACCCGGGCCGGCGTCCACGCTGCGGAACGCTGGCGGCGGTTGGCGAAAAAGGCCACCAGATGCTCGTCGACCGTCAGATTGGGAAAGCATTGCCTGCCTTCTGGTACCAGGGCGATGCCTGCCCGGCCAATGCGGTCGGGGCGCCAGCCGGCGATATCCTCGCCAGCAAAGCGGATGCGCCCGGCCTTGACCGGCTCCAGCCCGCAGATGGCGCGTAGCGTGGTGGTCTTGCCCATGCCGTTGCGGCCGAGCAGGGTGGCCGCTTCGCCGTCAGCCATGCTGAGGTTCAGGCCGAACAGCACCTGGCTCGGGCCGTAGGCGACTTCGAGATCGACAACTTCGAGCAGGGCGCTCACAGGTGGTCTCCCAGATAGGCGCGGCGCACACCGGCATCGTTCTTCACGTCGTCCGGCGTGCCGGTGCAGATCAGCTGGCCGTTGACCAGGACCGAAATGCGGTCGGCCAGGCGGAATACCGCGTTCATGTCGTGTTCGACGAGCAGGATGGTGACATGGCGGGCCAGGTGTTCGATCAGGTCCACCATGCGCGCCGACTCCTCCGGGCCGGTGCCGGCCATCGGCTCGTCGAGCAGCAGCAGTTGCGGCTTGGTGGCCAGGGCCATGGCCAGTTCCAGGGCGCGCTGCTCGCCGTGCGACAGCGTGCCGGCAAGCGCGCCGCTCTTGGCCAGCAGGCCGATCTGTTCGAGATGAGTCCGCGCCTCGTCGAAGAGTGCCTTTTCGCGGCGTACCGGCCGCCAGAAACGGAAACTGCTGCCGGCGTCGCTGCGCCCCTGGACGGCCAGCGCGACATTGTCGAGGGCCGACAGGCCAAGGAAGACATTGGTGATCTGGTAAGAGCGCGCCATGCCGGCGGCGACGCGCTGGTGCATGGACAGCTTGGTCACGTCGCGGCCGGCGAAATGCACGCTGCCGCTGTCCGGCTGCAGGGCGCCGGAGACGTGGTGGATAAAGGTCGTCTTGCCGGCGCCGTTGGGGCCTATCAGCGCATGGATTTCGCCGGCCTCGACGCGGAAATCCACCTCCTTCAGCGCATCAAGCGCGGCAAAGCGGCGCGACAGCTGGCGAACGTCGAGCAGCGCGTCAGCCATGGTCGGCCTCACGCGGTCGGTCGAACAGGGCGGCGACGCCCTTGGGAGCGAAGAGCACCACGCCGAGCAGAAGCAGGCCGAGCACGATGTGCCAGTGC
Source organism: Azonexus sp. (assembly GCA_035298985.1). Taxonomy (GTDB): domain Bacteria; phylum Pseudomonadota; class Gammaproteobacteria; order Burkholderiales; family Rhodocyclaceae; genus Azonexus. The sequence continues at coordinate 1,434 of DATGXM010000027.1, forward strand.
TCGGTGACACCGACCAGGGTTTCCTCGAGCAGGAGCAGGACGACCGCCCCCAGCACGCCGCCGTGCAGGTAGCCGACGCCGCCGATGATGACCATGACGAGCAGGGTGCCGGACTGCGTCCATTGCAGCAGGTTGGGGCTGGCCAGCCCGGTCAGGTTGGCGAGCAGGGCACCGGCCAGTCCGGCGAAGGCGCCGCCGAGGGCGAAGGCGACCAGGCGGTAGCGGAAGACCGGGTAGCCGAGCGCTTCCATGCGCATCTCGTTTTCGCGTATGGCCTGGATGGTCCGTCCGAAGCGCGAATCGGCCGTCCGACCGAAAAGCAGCATGGCGCCCGCCAGCAGGCCGAGCGCCGCGTAGAACAGCGCGGCATCGTCGGCCAGGCTGAAGCCGGCCAGCGTCATCCGCCCGTTGAGCGGCAGACCGTCGTCGCCGCCCCAGCTGCGCGCCGAGATGAACAGGTAGTAGGCCATCTGGGCGAAGGCCAGGGTGATCATGATGAAATAGACGCCCCGCGTGCGCAGGCTGATGGTGCCGACGGCCAGGGCGAATAGCCCGGCGACGCCCATGACCAGCGGGAAGGCGAACAACGCCTCGTTGATGCCGGCCTGTTGGCAGATCGCCGCGACATAGGCGCCGGCACCGAGGAAGGCGGCGTGGCCGAGCGACACCATGCCGCCGAAACCGAGGATCAGGTTCAGGCTCGACGCCGCCAACGCGAAGATCAGCACGCGGGTGGCGAAACCGATGTAGAACTCCTGGCCGAAGGCTTGCAGGAGGGTCGGCAAGGCAAGCGCCGCGCCGAGAACGACGACGGACAGCGGTTTTTGCCAGGCGGCGGGACGATAGAAGGCCATTACGCGCGCGCCGGGAACAGGCCTTGCGGCTTGAAGAACAGGATGCCCGCCATCAGCAGGTAGATCAGGATCGACGCCAGCGCCGGGCCGAGCGTCGAAGCAGCATCGGCCGGCAGGGTAGCGCGCAGCAGGGTCGGCAATAGCGCCCGGCCCAAGGTATCAACCGTGCCGACGATCAGGCTGCCGACCAGGGCGCCGCGGATCGAGCCGATGCCGC
>DATGXM010000028.1:0-6987 GCA_035298985.1 Azonexus sp.
CGGCGGCTTGTCGGCACCGGTTGCCGCGACCGCCCAGCCACGCCCCGCCGTCGATGTCACCCGGCTGGTGCGCGTCGAATTCACCGGCACGGTGATGCCCGGCCTGCCCTGGGACATGCGCCCGCTGCAGGCCAGTGTCGAACTGCACCCTGGCGAGATGCAGCAGGTCAGCTACCTGGTGCGCAACCTGTCGGACAAGCCGGTCACCGGCCAGGCGGTGCCCAGCGTGTCGCCCGGCCAGGCCGGGCAGTACTTCGAAAAGATCGAATGCTTCTGTTTCGAGCAGCAGACGCTGGCCCCCGGCGAGGCGCGGGAAATGCCGCTTGCCTTCATCGTCAAGCCGGAACTCAACACTGACATTGCGCAGATAACGCTGTCCTACGCTTTCTTCAGCATCGACGGCCAGCGCCAGACGCTGACCCGCCACCGGGAGGAAAAATGAGCACTCCGTCTGCCCATCCGGCCGCACATGGCCATTATTTCGTGCCGTCGCCGAGCCTCTACCCCTTCGTGCTGTCCTGCGGCATGCTGACGCTGGCCCTCGGCTTCCTGCTCAACCTGAACGCCTCGCCACTCGGCAAATGGGTGATGCTGGCTGGCTTCGGCATCATCACCAGCGTGCTCTTCGGCTGGTTCGGCCGCGTCATCGGCGAATCGCGCAGCGGTTCCTATACCGACTGGGAGGATCGCTCCTTCCGCTACGGCATGGTGTGGTTCATCGCCACCGAGGTGATGTTCTTCGCCGCCTTCTTCGGCGCGCTGTTCTACATCCGCGTGCTATCGGTTCCCGATCTGGCCAGCATGGTCCAGCATCACGGCTACTCGCTGTGGCCGGAATTCACCGGCAGCTGGCCGACCAGTGGGCCGAAGGGGCCGAACTTCACGCCGATGGGCGCCTGGGGCATCCCGGCCATCAATACGGCGCTGCTGCTCAGTTCCGGTGCCACCGTCACCTGGGCACACTGGGGGCTGCTCAAGGGCCGGCGCGGCCAGCTCAATCTCGGCCTGGCCGCCACCGTCCTGCTCGGCGCCTGCTTCCTGACCCTGCAGGCCTACGAATACCACCACGCCTACACCGAGCTCGGGCTGACCATGGGTGCCGGCGCTTACGGCGCGACCTTCTTCATGCTCACCGGCTTCCACGGTTTCCACGTCACGCTCGGCACGGTGATGCTGCTGGTCATTCTGGTGCGCTGCCTGAAGGGCGATTTCACGCCCGAACGCCATTTCGCCTTCGAGGGCGTGGCCTGGTACTGGCACTTCGTCGATGTGGTGTGGCTGCTGCTCTTCGTATTCGTCTACTGGCTGTAACCGGTAATCACCCCGCTACGGAATGCCAGCAACAAAAGGAGGAATAGACAAATGGACAAGCCAATGCGCCAGGTCAGCATGCGTACCGTCCGCTCTCCGGCGCCCCGCTCACGGTAGAGCCAGTAAAGCCCGGAAAAGAGGCTGAAGATGATACCGAACAACAGTACGACGACCAGCAGCTTGAGCATGAACGTCTCCGGCAATGCGCAGGGGCAGTATGCGCCGCCGCCGGGGGCAGCGACAAGCGGGCCGGACAGCTCACGGCGACGCATCGCGCTGTTCGGCGGCCTGCTGCTGGCCGTGCTGCTGCCGACCTTCATCTCGCTCGGCATGTGGCAATGGAACAAGGCGGAGACCAAGCAGGCCATGCAGGCCGAACGCGACCAGCGTAGCCGGTCGACGCCCATCCCCTTGCCGGCCGATCTCCAGGCTACCGACAGCCTGCGCAACCGCCACCTGACCGTACGTGGCACTTACGATGCCAGGTACCAGGTCCTCATCGACAATCGCCTGAACCAAGGCGTGGCCGGCTACCATGTGCTGACCCCGCTGCGCCTGGCAGACAGCGACCGCTATGTACTGATCAACCGCGGCTGGCTGCCGGCCCCGGCCGATCATCATCAACAGCCGGCGGCGCCCGTGCCGACCGGGGAAATAGAGCTGACTGGCATCGCCGTCCTGCCCCAAGAGCGCTTCTTCAATCTGGCCGAACAACCGGCCAGCGGCTGGGAGCCGGTCTGGCAGAACCTTGACCTGAAACGCTTCCGCAGCCTGCTGCCCGGCTATGTGCATAGCGTCATCATCCAGCTCGACCCACAGGCCCCGGCCGGTTTCGACCGCGAATGGCCACGCCCGGACGAACGCATCGAACGCCATCGCAGCTATGCGCTGCAATGGTTCGGTTTCGCCGTCGCCAGCGTCGGCATCTGGCTTTTCCTGCTTATCCGCCGGCCATGAACACCGTCGCCCATCCTACCCCGCCGACCGGCCAATTGCGCCTGCTGGTGCTGGTCGTCGCCCTGTTCGCCCTGCCCTTCACCGTTGCCGGTGGACTGTTCTACGGCGGCTGGCAGCCGGAGCGAACTGCCAACCGCGGCACCCTGGTCGTACCGCCGGTGGCCTTGCAGCTGGCCGACTTGCAACCGGCCGTCGATCCGCAAGGGCGCTGGCTGCTGGTGCTCGCCGGTGGCGGCAACTGTGCGGCCGACTGCCTGCGCCGCATCGACGAACTGCGCCGGATCCAGGTTTCTCTGTACAAGGAAATGAGCCGGGTACGCCGGCTGGTGCTGGTCGACGACCTGCCGTCGGCAGAGCTGACCACCCTGGCCCGGCAGCAACCCGACCTGCTGATCGCCCGCCGGCCGGCCAGTTGGGCCAGGCTGGATGCCGTCCATGTGCTCGACCCGCAGGGGCGGCTGGTTCTCGATTACACCCAGGAAGCCCCACCCCGCGACATCCGCAGCGATCTCGAACGCCTGCTCAAGGCAGGCCGCAACGGCTAGGAGAATTTGTTATGCAAGTCATCGCCGCCCCCCGTCTGCCGCTCGGCCAGCGCCTGATCGCCTTTTCGCACCTCTGCAAGCCGCGCGTGAACAGCCTGATCGTATTCACCGCCATGATCGGCATGTGCCTAGCCAGCCGCGAATTCCCGCCGCTGCTCCGCTTCCTCGTCGCCTCGCTCGGCATCGCGCTGGTCTCCTTTGCCGCGGCGGCGCTCAATTGCCTAGTCGAACGAACCATCGATGCCCGCATGGCGCGCACCCGCTGGCGAGCCACCGCGCGCGGCGACATCTCGGCAGGCGAAACGATTACTCTGGCCACCCTGCTCGGCGCTGTCGGTTTGTGGCTGCTGCACCATTTCATCAACGACCTGACCCTGTGGCTGACCCTGGCCACCTTCGTCAGCTACACAGTGATCTACACGCTGATCCTCAAGCCGGCGACGCCGATGAATATCGTCATCGGCGGCGCTTCCGGTGCCATGCCGCCGCTGCTCGGGTGGACGGCGATGACCGGGTCGGTATCGGTCGAACCGCTGGTGATGTTCCTGATCATCTTCCTCTGGACGCCGCCGCACTTCTGGGCACTGGCCTGTTACCGGCGCGACGACTACGCCCGTTCCGGCCTGCCCATGCTGCCGGTGACCCACGGCCTCGCCTGCACCTGCCAGCAGATCCTCGGCTACACGGTGATGCTGTCGGCTGCCAGCCTGATCCCGGTATCGCTGGGCATGAGCGGCGGTTTCTACCTGACGGCCATTGCCGTGCTCGACCTCGTCTTCATCGGCCACGCCATCGGGCTCTGCCGCAACTACAGCGATGCCAAGGCCCGCGCCTGCTTCCGCTATTCCATCCTCTACCTGACGCTGCTCTTTGCCGCCCTGTTCGCCGACCGGCTGATCACCTGAACGATGAAGCGCAAGCTGCTCGCCCTCACCACCCTGCTCGCCCTGTTCGTCATCGGCCTCGGCGCCTATGTACGCCTGTCCGATGCCGGCCTCGGCTGCCCGGACTGGCCCGGCTGCTACGGCCACTACATCGGCGTACCGAGCACGCCGGACGAGCAGGCTGCCGCGCAGGCCACCTATCCGGTGCGCGAAGTGCACGCCGGCAAGGCCTGGAAGGAGATGGTGCATCGCTACGCCGCCGGCAGCCTCGGCCTGCTGATTCTGGTTCTCTGCCTGCAATCCTGGCGCCGCACGGCCCGCCAGGTCGCCTCGCCGGTGTTGCCCACCTTCCTCCTCGGCTTGGTCTGCGCCCAGGCCGCGCTCGGCATGTGGACCGTCACGCTGTTGCTCAAGCCGGTCATCGTTACGCTGCATCTGCTCGGCGGCATGTGCACACTAGCCTTGCTGCTGGCGCTGCTCATGCGCCAGGCCACGCCCGCTCCGCTGCAAGCCGCTGCCGTGCCAAGCGGGCTGCACTGGCTGGCGGTGCTTGCGCTGGCCGCCGTGGTTAGCCAGATCGCACTCGGCGGTTGGGTCAGCAGCAATTACGCGTCACTGGCGTGCACCGCCTTCCCGAACTGCATTGACGGTGGTGCCCCGTCCATGGATTTCCGCCATGCCTTCACCGTTTTCCGCGAACTGGGTGAAACCGCCGACGGCCAGCCGCTGCCCGGCGAAGCCCTGATCGCCATCCACTGGCTGCACCGCCTCGGCGCCCTGCTTATCGCCGGTCTGCTTACCGGGCTGGCCTGGCAACTGCTGCGCCACCCCGGCCTGCGCCGCTGGGGGCAGGCCTTGCTGATCATGCTGGTCCTGCAACTCGCGCTGGGTATCGCCAATGTGCTCGCTGCCCTTCCTCTGGCCATCGCCGTTGCCCACACCGTTGGCGCGGCGCTGTTGCTGGGAACGACGCTGGCAGTCAATCTGAAGCTGGCAAGCGCACGCCGGCAAGCCATCATTTCGCCAAGCCGCCGTATACCGGCAGCGGAGCTGGGAGCGGATTAGGCGTTGTGCGGACAGGGCGCACCGGAAACTCAAAACAACCCGCATCCCGCGGTGGCAGGAAAACTATGGCCGGTGCGCCGTCAACAAAGCTGGCGTGCCCATGTCGCGGTGTACTGAGCAGGGGGAATTTGTCAGAGTGCACGTCTGTCTGATCGATCGGCCCATCGCAGCAGGCGAACGACGAATGGACCATCGAGCCCCTGGAGAATCATCGTGTTGAAACACCTCTGCTGGATCGTCCTTGGCATCGCCCTCAGTGCGCAGGCCGCCGACCTCGCCCCGCAACCGCAGCACCAGCGCGCCATCCACGTCAGCACCGCCCTGCTCGCGCACTACCACTACAAGCCGACGCCGCTGGACGATCAACTGTCGGCCGCCATTTTCGACCGCTACCTGAAGAGCCTGGACGGCGAAAAATACTATTTCGTGCAGTCCGACATCGATCAGTTAAGCGAATACCGCAACCGGCTCGACGACGCGATCAAGGACGAAGACCTGCAGCCGGCCTTCGCCATTTTCAACCGGTACACCCGCCGGGCCGAAGAGCGTTTCGCCTATGCCCGCGAACTGCTGAAAGCCGGTGGTTTCCGCTTCGACCGGGACGAGCGCTTCACCTTTGACCGCGAAAAAGCGGCATGGGCGGCCTCGGAAGACGCCCTGCTCCAGATATGGCAGCTGCGGGTCAAGAACGACTGGCTGCGCCTGAAACTGGCCGGCAAGGCAGATGCGGAGATCGCGGTCACGCTCGACAAGCGCTACGAACAGTCGATCCGCCGCGTGAAGCGCCTGAAGAGCGACGACGCTTTCCAGATTTTCATGAACGCCTACACGATGGCCATCGAGCCGCACACCTCCTACCTCGGGCCGCGCGCCTCGGCTGATTTCGAGATTTCGATGCGCCTGTCGCTGTTCGGCATCGGCGCCGTGCTGCAGGAACGCGAAGACTACACGGTGATCCGCGAAATCACGCCGGGCGGTCCGGCCGCCCTCTCCGGCCAGCTCAAGGCCGGCGACCGCATCCTGGCCGTCGCCCAAGGCGCCAAGGGTGCGTTCGTCGATGTCGTCGGCTCCCGCCTCGACGAAACGGTGGCCCTGATCCGCGGGCCGGCCGACAGCGTGGTGCGCCTGGACATCCTGCCCGGCGATGCCGGCCCGGATGCCCGCCACCGGCAGATCTCGCTAGTCCGAAAGAAGATCGACCTGGCGCAGCAGGCCGCCAAGAAGTCCATCCTCGACGTCGGCGAAAGCGACAGCAAACGCCGGATCGGCGTCATCACCCTGCCCACCTTCTACAGCGACTTCGAAGGTGAGCGCCAGGGCGACCGCAATGCGCGCAGCGCGACCCGCGATGTCGAACGCCTGCTCGGCGAGCTAAGCAAGGAGAAGGTCGACGGCGTCGTCCTCGACCTGCGCCACAACGGCGGCGGCTCCCTGAAGGAAGCCATCGCCCTGACCGGGCTGTTCATCGACACAGGGCCGGTGGTCATGGAACGCAATGCCGAGGGCCGGATTTTCGTCGATGGCGACACCGTGCCCGGCACCGCCTGGGACGGCCCGCTCGGCGTGCTGATCGACGGCGAATCGGCCTCGGCTTCGGAAATCTTCGCCGCCGCCATCCAGGACTACGGCCGCGGCATCATCATCGGCGAGCAGAGCTACGGCAAGGGCACCGTGCAGACCGTGCTCAACCTCGACCAGGCGGTGCGCGACGAGAAAGCGAATCTCGGCGAATTGCGCCTGACCATCGCCCAGTTCTTCCGCATCAATGGCAGCACGACGCAGCTGCGCGGGGTACAGCCGGACATCGCCTTCCCGGCCACCAACGATCCGACCCTGACCGGCGAGGCGAGCAACGACAACGCCCTGCCCTGGACGCGCATCCGCGCCGCCGCCTATGACCGGGTCGCCGACCAGAGCGAGATCATTCCAGTGCTCCAGGCCCGGCATGCGGCCCGCGCGGCGAACGATCCAGAGTTCAAGAAACTCGACGAAGCGGCGACCGAACTGCAACGCCTGCGCCAGCAGAAGAACCTGTCGCTGAACGAGACGGAGCGCCGCCGCGAAAACGAGGCCCAGGAAAAGCGCCTGGCCGGCCTTTCCCGCGCCGATGACGGACTGCTCGACAACGAGCGCGATCCGGACCGGGAAAAAGCCGACGAAAAGGCGGCCACGAAAGCGCCGGATATCCGCCTGCTCAGCGCCGCCCGCATCGTCGCCGACGAGGC
>DATGXM010000029.1:0-4308 GCA_035298985.1 Azonexus sp.
GGTCAAGCACGGCGGCGTGCTGGTCGGAGCGATCGGCGTTTCCGGCGGCAGCGAGGCGCAGGATATTCAATTTGCCGAAGCGGCGCTGGCCAGCTTGGCGGCCGGCAGCTGAGGCGCCAGCGCGCTCCCGGACGGGAGCGCGCTGTAAAACGCTTACACGCCGGCCGCCGTAGTCGGCCGGGTGGCGATCAGTTCCCCCAGCATGGCACCGAGGCGCAAGTCATCCAGATGCCCGAAATGCTGTAGGGCCAGTTCGCCATCGCGCCCGAAGACCATCAGGGTCGGCGTCCCCTGCAATCCCCACTGCCGCATGGTCGCCGGCACTGATGAACCTGGCACCGGACGGTCGACCGCAATTGGAAATTGCAGCCGGTACTCCCTGGCGAACACCTTCAGCGCATCGAGCGTCATCACCTGATGATGCTCGAAGACGCTGTGCAGGCCGATGACGACCAGGTCTTCGGTGGAGAAGAGCGCGTGCAGATTGCGCGCCTGGGGCAGGCTGGACCCGGCGCAGCCCGGGCACAGCATCTGGAAGACGGTGACCACCACCACTTTGCCGCGCAAGGAGGCGAGGCTGGGTGGGGCGTCGGTATTGATCCAGTGGCTGGCTTCGATCTCAGGAAACATGGCGTTCAGGTCCCGGCTAAGTGGTGGGCGACAGGGTACGAAGCAAACGTCATTTGTTGACCTTGCCGGGCAACGACAGTTCGCCCGACGCCACCATGAAGACATTGGCAACGGACAGCAGCGGGGCGTGTTCGAACTGGCGTGCTTAACTTTTACTTGAAGGTGGCTAACGCGGAAGACTGTCTTCTCATTCCGCTGAATACAGCTTCGGCCATATCCATGGGAAAGTCCTTCGGCAATAGCTTGCTCACTTGGTCAATTACGGATTCCGTAGTTTCGATCACTTCCTCGATCAACTGCTCTGCCGCCTTGGCACCCAGCCCGACTTGCTGCGCCTGGGCTAGCCAGTGCCGGTGCTGGATTTTTTCGATCAGGTAGTAATTGCTGCTGCCGCGTACGGCCATGGCAAGTTTGGCCTTGTGCGGGGAAATCTGGTTCTGGCCTGTCCCGATGACAGGATGGGCAGAAAGCACGTCGTAGATCGGCGTGGCGCGGTAGCGGCCGCCGGGGAGGTGGGCGATGCTGAAATTCTTGCCGTGGCCATCGGTGGCGGCCAGCAACCAGAAAATGATCTGGGTTTTGAAGAAGTTGTTCCGGTCCTGCGCGGCATCCTCCGAGCCGAGCAGCACATCCATGATCTGCGCGATGCCCGGGCCGCCGTCTGCCTGATATTTGTGCAGAGGCGATGTGCCCGTTGCCTGGCACATGTCTTCCTGGGGGTGGCGGATGATCCAGCTGCCATCGCTGGCCGGGCTGCGGTCGAAGCGTTCGACGATGAGGACCTTCTGCTCCTCGAAATGCCCGATTGCGCAGTCGGCGATGGGGATTCCGTAAGCCGCCATGATTTTCGAGCACAACCATTCGTTTTCCACCGAGGTGCGCATGTCGGCCTGCATATGGCCGACCAGGCCGAGCGGCAGCTTGAAGATATGGGTGGTCGGGGTGCTGCCATGGGGCAGCAGCCATTGGCCGGCGTGGCGCAACAGGGCGGTTTTCTCCTGCGCGCCGGCGATGGAGAGGCGGAGGTCGGCGTCGTGATCCTGTTGCCCCAGGGCTTGAGCCGAGGTGGTGTTGCGGAGTCGTTGGGCAATCCCTGCCGTTGTCAGTGCTTCGCCGTTGATGGCGTAGAGGTCCGCCGGCGTCTCGCCTTCCGGGAGGAGCTGGATGGCGCCCACACAGTCACGGCCCAGTTTGGCCAGCAGTTGGAAGGGATCGGTGCCTCCGGCCTGGTAACGTTGCGCCAGACGGCGGCGAATGGCGTCGTTGTCCGGCAGCAGGTTGTCGAAATAGTCGGTGACGATTGGGCCCTGGTAGGGGGCATTGCCCGGCACGAAGGGCAGCGACAGGGAGAGAGGCCGGGATTGCTCGTGCGTCAGCCATTCAGGATGGTAAGCCAGGCGTTCGCCTTGCCGAGTCGTTTCCCAGTAGCCGACCGGGATGCCGTTCATCCAGATGTTCAGTCTTTGTGTCTTGGCACGGCGTCCCATGTTTACCAGCTTTCCTTTTTGCCGCTTGGGGCAACGGCTGACGGCTTGGTCTTGGTGATCGCGGACGAGGTTTGGTCCAGCGAAATCTCGACATCCAGCAGGCGCAGTACCAGGTAGAGCCGCTCCAGTGTCGCAGTCGCCGGATTGGCTTCGAAGTAGGCATAGCTTTGCTGCGTGATACCCAATCTTTCGGCCATGGCGGCCTGGGTCAGCCCCTTTTCCTTGCGAAAACCCTTGAGCATCGGCGGGAGCTGGCTGAGGGTCTTGATGGGATAAATCACTGTCGCCTCCGTTCGCTATTCCTGTGGCAATACAAAGCGTGGGCTGTAAGGAAAAATAACAGCCCAACGTTTGTATATTACATTTACAGGCTACCGCTTGTAAATGTAATATACAGTCTGTGGTTTGTTTTTTGCGAAGGAGGGAGCAATTGACTGACCGACTGCGCAAACTGCGATGCCCAAAACCTCGGGCAAGCCCCTCAGCGGATGAGCAGCCGCGGGAACCAGCGCGTTTCCGGGGCGATCTCCGAACGGTCGGCTGGTCCGTAGGGCGGCGTGGTCAGGTCGGCGGGCGGGGCGCCGATCAGGGTCAGGTCGATGGCCTCCGGCGTGCCGACCAGGCCCTCGCCGCTCATTTGCAGGCGGTAGTACAGGCCATTCCACAGCTTGGCCCCGAATTCCTTCGGCGCCTTGAACAGAAACAGCAGCTCGTGTTCGAGCCAGCGCAGGTCGTTGGCGCTGACCGTGCGCGGGTTGGCGTAGGGGTAGGGAACGTGGCACTGGATTTCGGTCGGCCCATCGAGGCACTTGAATTCCTTCATCGACAGGAAATAGTCGGTGAACACGTGATGGTCGAGCTTGAGTTCGAAGCGCACCAGTTCGCCTTCGGGCTTGAAGACGATGCTGCCCAGACGTATCGGGCTGCCGGTGCGCGGCTCGATCAGCAGCGTCTTTTCGCCGCACATTTCCCAAGCCAGTGCGGGCCAGGCGAGCAGCGCCGGGAGGGCAAGCAGTCCGCAGGCGATCTTTCTGGCCAGTGTCTTCATGACATTCCCTCCTGTCGTTATTGCCTGCGTTGCCCGAACCGGTGACTGTCGTGGGTCGCCTGCTGTAGATGGCAGATCCCCAGCGGGATTCTATCCAAGCTGAACGCTCAAGTCGCCAGCGCCCTGCTAGGCGGAAGAGGCGGCATTGAGCTGCGCCAGTCTTTCGCTCAGCACCTGGAGGTCGGCCACCCGTTCTTCCAGTAATTGCGTGACGGCCTCCAGCGCCTGCCGGGGCGCCAGGGCACTTGCCCGGCGGCAGTCGATTTCGCGCTGCAGGGCGGCGAGGCGGCCGCCATCGAACTCGGGACGGGTGATCAGTTCGTCAATCAGGGCGCGGCGCAGGCGGATGAAGCCCGGCGCATCGGCCGAGGCCAGTTGCGCCAGGCGCTCGAAGTCTCCGGGCATCGTCTTACACTCGGTAGGCTTTGACGGCGCTTTCCATCTCGCGGGCCAGGCGGGCCAGTTCGCCGGCGGTCTGCGCGCTGTTTTCGGCGGCCCGGTTGTTCTGGCGCGACATGTCGGCGATGCCGGCGATCTGCTCGGCTATGCCCTGGTTGGCGTCCTTCTGGCGCGACACGGCGGCGGCGATGTCGGCGACCATGCTGGCGATAGCCTGCGTGCTGGTGCCGACCTGTTGCATTTCGCGGTCGGCCAGGTTGGCGCGGGCGACGCCGGTTTCCACCTTGCCGACCATGGCCTGGATACCTTCCACCGTTTCGTGGGCGGTGTCGTGCATCTGCGAAATATTGGTCCAGATTTCATGGGTGGAATGGGCGGTGCGTTCGGCCAGCTTGCGCACCTCGTCGGCGACCACCGCGAAGCCGCGCCCCTGCTCGCCGGCGCGGGCGGCTTCGATGGCGGCGTTGAGGGCGAGCAGGTTGGTCTGTTCGGCGACGTCCTTGATCACCGAAACGACGGCGTCGATGCGCGTGCTGCTTTCGTCGAGGCGCTTCACCTGGCTGGAGGAGACGGCCACCGTCTCGGCGATGCCGTTGATGTCGTCTACGGTTTCGCGGATGACCCGGGCCGAGTCGCGCGCCTTGGCCAGCGATTCCTCGGACAGCTGGCGGGCGGTTTCGGCGCTGTCGGCGGCATGCTCGGCGGAGACGGCCAGTTCCTGCACCGTTTCGGCGATGCTGCTCG